>CASBPY010000095.1 GCA_949127675.1 Synechococcales cyanobacterium PMM_0072 | reverse complement strand
GTGGCACCACTCCGATCCCTTCCCGAACTCGGTTGTGAAACGCTAGCACGGCGACGATAGTTGGGGGGTTGCCCCCTGTCAAAATAGCTCGATGCCAAGCTTAATATTTAATACAACAAAAAACCACTAACACATAAGTTAGTGGTTTTTTGTGATCGTTACCATCATTCGATCAAGATGGTGGAACTAGCTATCGCTGTCAAACGGGATGTCTAAACTAAGCCCAATTCTCGTTTGAGCAAATCGATCGATTTCAGTCCAATATAACTCTCGCTTTCGACAACTTGGGGAATCCGAATCAGGTCATCATCAGCAGCTTCGATCGCCTGATAGACTATTTTCAAACTAGCTTTGTCGCTAATAATCGTATGAGCGCGGCGGATCGTGGCATTGAGTTTGTATTTATCAGTGGTTTGACAAGCCATCACAAATAAATCTTCGCCGCGCATACTGTGTACCATCATCTCGGCTACTGCCAAAATACCTGCGCTGAGGCTGACAATTCCCACATAACTATTTTTGGGTAGTGTCTTGACCAGGGCTAGTTCTTTTTCGTAGTCTTGAAGATCGATCGGGATCACCCGAATAGATCGAGGTTTAATCAGCTTACTCTCACCTATTTTTGATTCGACTGTGGCGATGAAGTAGCGACTAGTCACCACCGTTGCTGCTTGGAAGCGGACTAGTTCAGCTTCCAATTCTTCCAGGGCGACGAGCTGGACCGGAATTCCCAGGGATTGTTGCAGTTCTTGGAGCATCAATTCCCCTGCACCAATTTCGATTTGGGGTACGGTGACAAATACTCTGGCACTACATCGCCATCGCCAATCAATTTCGGTGAGGAATAATTCCCGTGATTGGGTGAGGGAATAACCTTGGGCGATTAGAGCGTTGAGACTTTGGGAGACTAGATCGATCGCTGATAGGCTGGGATCGAGGCTAGAATTAGCGAACAGATGATTGCTTTCATGTCCCAATGACTTGACGTAGATTCCCGATCCAGGTACGGATTCGACGATACCAGCAGTTTCTAATTGATTGTACACCTTGCCGATTGTGTTTCGGTGCAATCCAGTCTGCATGGCGAGTTGACGGGTGCTTGGCAACCGATGCCCAGGTGAAAATTGTCTAGATGCGATCGCAAACAACATTTGGTCATACAGTTGTTTGGATACTGGAATTTCACTATCAGTTTGAATATGGAATTGCATTAGTTCAGTTAACAGTTAACAGTGAATAGTTGGGATAGAATTTTTTTATCCTCGATCAAATTCACTGAGATTGCAAATACTTACGAATTATTTTAACTTCTTTGTCTGCGGACTTCATACAGCATCAACGCTGCGGCTGTTGCGACATTTAATGATTCCACCCGTACTGACATCGGAATTCGCACTTGAAGATCGGCTAATATTGCGAGATCTTCACTCAATCCCGCGCCTTCATTACCCAATAAGATTAGGGTTGGGGTGGTCAAATCTACATCCCAGTAACTAGTTTTGGTATGAGAGGTAGTCGAAACTACCTGTACTCCCTGTTGTTTGTAACTAGTGACTAGTTCATGGAGATTGTCACTTACGCCCATCGCCAGACGGAACCATTGCCCTGCTGAGGCTCGCAGCACTTTGGGATTGTCTAGATCAACGCTATCGTGACTTACCCACAAACCATCTACACCCACTGCTGCTGCTGTCCGAATCATTGTCCCCAGATTACCAGGGTCTTGGATGGTAGATAAAACCAGGGTGAGATTTGCAGGAATCTGTGGCTGTTGCTGTGCCAATCGTGGGGCAATTGCGACGATGCCATCTGGATTTACGGTAGTCGAGATCGATCTAATTACTTCTTCGCTGACTAATTCTAATCTGTCACAATTGTCCGAAACGATCGACCATAATTCACCATAACGCTCTCGCCATTTTTCGGTACAACATACGGTGGTCAATGGATACCGGACGACACAGGCTTCCTGAATTAAGTGGGTTCCTTCCAATAAAAATGCTTGCAGTTCCCGTCGCTCTTTGGCAGTTTGGAGCTTTTTAAACTGTTTGACAAGAGGGCTTTGAGTACTAGTTAACATAGAAAATGCGATCGAGCTAAGATCGAACAATAAACAGCGACTGTACCGTGACACTTTGGCTGACGCTGTGACAAATTGATATTATTACCTATAAGTCTTTTCATATCTAGCTTACAGCATTTTACCCTCATAAATTAACTATTCTTTCAAACACTAGCCGTACCCAGAGCAGCTAATACATCCCGAAAGCTGTTCAAGCTTCGAGGTTTTCGATGATTTCGGCGGGTTCGGGCAGGTTTTCGAGGTCGGCGAGGCTTTTGTCTATAAGGGGGGATACTCTTTGGGCATCAACCGCCAAGCGCAACTAGTCACTAATACATATAGAATCCCCTGAATAACTGACATTATCTTCACTGTGCGTGGTCTACCTGTCTGTGTTTCCGGCGGTAATAGAGACTCTAGCAACTCATATTGTTCTAATGTTAATTCTGTGGTGTACGCTTGGGTCATGGCTTCCTCGATCGC
>CASBPY010000094.1 GCA_949127675.1 Synechococcales cyanobacterium PMM_0072 | reverse complement strand
TTCAATTTTGCCGAAGGTTTGGTGGTAATATTTGAACTCGCCAAAGAATTGCGGAAAGTGGGAAACATTATTGCCCACGATAGCGAACAAACAGTAGATCCAACTCTACTCAAAGATAAATGGCAAACATTAATAGAATTAGCAGGAGTGTTAGGTTTGGAAGTTAATCCCGATCAGTTAAAAGTGGAGACAGGTGGTTTAAGTGATACCGAAATCGAAGCATTGTTAATCGAACGTCAAACAGCTAGAGCAAATAAAGATTTTGCTACAAGCGATCGGATCCGCGCTCAATTAACTGAAGATAAGATCGTAGTAATCGATAAAGCTGGAGTTCCGAGTACTTGGTATCGGGGTTAATTTAATCCGATTCGGTTGATTAGTTGATAATTAATAAAATCTGCTTATGTTTCTAGGTCAGTGGTTGGGGTTTGTCGCTTTAGTTTTGTCACTATATATCTTGTGGCAAATTCGGCAGATGTTGCTAGTAGTTTTTGCGGCGATAGTGCTTGCCACCACGTTAAATAAATTAGCTCGAAAAATTCAGCACCAATTTAAGCTTACTCGAACAGTCGGTACCTTAGCCGCAATTTCGATATTTATTGGTATCTTAATTTGCTTCTTTGTGCTGATCGTACCGCCATTTATTACCCAGTTCCAAGAATTAACAACCACAAAATTACCAGCAATTCTTAAATCCTCCAGTCAGTGGGGTACTAATCTGACCTCTTATATTCCAGCCCAACTGATTCCTTATTTACCCAATATCGAGAATCTCACTAAACAAATTCAACCATTACTCCAATCTTTTGCAGGGCAATCATTAACAATTTTTTCCAGTTCCTTGGGAGCGTTATTGAATTTATTGTTTATGATCATTCTAACAATAATGTTATTGGCTCAACCGACGGCATATCGCCGCGCATTTATTGCTTTATTTCCCAGTTTTTATCGACGGCGGGTCGATGGCATTTTGGCTGAATGTGAAGTGTCTTTGGGTAAATGGGTAGGTGGGGCAATGCTGAGTATGGTTGTGGTGGCCGTACTGAGTTTAATTGGTTTGTTATCACTAGGTATTCCCCTCGCTTTGGCTCAAGCTATTCTGGCTGGACTACTCAATTTTGTCCCCAATTTAGGGCCGACAATTAGTGTGATAATTCCAGTGGCGATCGCTTTACTTGATGAACCGTGGAAGGCTGTGGCAATATTTGTAATTTACTTTCTAATTCAACAGTTTGAAAGTAGCTTGCTCACGCCATATATTATGGCGCAGCAGGTATCATTATTACCTGCAATTACATTAATTGCTCAGGTATTTTTCACTACTTTCTTTGGATTCATGGGCTTATTATTGGCACTACCATTAACCGTTGTTGCTAAAGTGTGGATTAATGCTGTCTTGATTGAAGATATTCTCGATCGATGGAAATATTTACGTGGTAATCATGATCGATCAATATACGATCAAGAACTGACCGATCCGTGGCGAAATCCGCAGATGGAAACAGAATTAGTAGTGACTGGACAAGTAGAATCGATCGATGCCAAGGATTAGATTTATGCTCTTAATTCTGCGCCTAGTTGAACTAGGGAAGTTAATTGAGCTTGATTTAATCCTTGATTATCTTTGAGTTGCATCATTTGATAAGGTTTTCGGGATTCGATCGAGTACACTTGTTTGAGTCGATCCTCCGGCAATTCCCACACTTTAATTGAACCATCGACGCTACAACTGATCACTTGATTTAGTTTGGCGATCAATTCGATCGATAGAATTTCTTTGTGATGAGCCTGAATCCGATCGATCCAACTCTCTAAATCCAGATCCCAGATTGAGATTGTACCATCATCATTACCGCTAATTAATAGATGGGGATGGATCGGATGAGCGACAATTGCGATGGCATCACGATCGCCAATCTGTGCGCTAGTATGTTGATAATTGCGATCTACCTGCCAACGGTTGAGATATCGATCGTCAGTAATCCCAATAATCGATCGACCATCTTGAGAAAATGTCATTCGTCTCAAGCGATTGCCCCTAGCTGGGTAGCTGGTAATTTTTCCCGTTGGGCGATGTAAAACACTCAACAAAGGAGTCTCAGAACCAAAGGCAATCCACTCACCATTGGGCGAACGCGCTAATACCATCACCCATTGGGGCTGTAGATATTCAATCTGCTGATCTTTACCAGTCTCTAAATCCCACTGACGAGTAGTAACATCGTAGCTGCGACTCAATAGCGTCCGATCATCAACAAATAATAATTGGGGAATATAATCGGTATGCCCAATTAGAGTCTGTAAATGCGCCCCTGTAAATGCGTCCCAAATCTTGATCATTCGATCGCTTCCTGTACTGGCAATTAGTTGACCATTGGGGCTAAAAGCTAGTCCCGTAGCGATGCCTCGATGCGCCTGAATCACCATTGGCTGAGGTTTGTTGCCAGATTCTAATTCTTGGAAATTCCATAAATATAAATTCCCATCATCTCTGCTACACGCCACAATTTGATTTTGAGTATTAGTTGCCAAGCTGATCATCCGTGGAGCGCACCCGCCAGCCGTAGAGACACATTTGCCTGTTTCCAAATTCCAGAGGTTGATCGTGCCATTATCACTACCTGTTGCCACAAATGGAGCCAGATAAGCAGCACCTTTGCCGCTATCAGCACCTAGATCAATCATTCTCAGACAGATACCCGTTTGAACATTCCAGACCCGAATCTGTTCGAGACAAATAGAGATAATTTGTCCAGTTTGATCATAATGAACTTCACTAACTTGAGTCGGGTGTCCGTGAAGATCGAATAGATGTGCGCCAGTATCAACATCCCAGCAATGAATCGTACAAGAAAAGTTTGCACCAAAGATCTTGTGACCATCGGGGCTAAATGATACCAACCGTAGGTGACGCGATCTCGAATCATTAATTGAGAGGATCTTCTTCCCCAGCCAAATCTGCCAAATCTTTAAGCCTTCCACCCCACAAAATGCCAACAACCGTCGTTGAGGATGAAATACCCCATCCCGTACCTGTAAATCGGGAACCTGGAACGTCAACAAATTACGCCCCTTTTGCCACCACCAAATCTTCACTTGCCGATCCGCGCCAACGCTGACAGCAAGATTACTATTGAGGATAAAACTCACTCGCCAGACCCAATCCTGATGCCCTGTGAGTACCTGCACACACTCACCACTAGCAACATCCCAAATCCTAATCGTCTCGTCACTACTACCACTAATCAGATACTTATTATCGTGGCTAAATTGGACATCCCAGACCCAGCTCTGGTGCCCGATCAGCATCGCTATTGCTTGATTGTTAGCTACTGACCAAATTTTGATTTGAAACAGGGTATCACTGGCGGCTAAGTATTTCCCATCGGAGCTGAAATTGAGTCCGACAATCCCGCCCATGCCCTGGGCAAACTGACATCGATCGAATGTACTGCCCCGAAAATCCACTTGGCGCAGTAGTACTTGCTGAAAGTCCACTTCAGCGATGTGTAAATTCGTCAAATCCCAGCCAGTAAAATTGGCGTGGAGGGCGTGGGCAAGATTGAGCAGATTTCCCGCGCCACAACCTAATGGGGTGAGGCTACGAATTACGGGAATCAGTGATTGGAGATAAGTAACGGCATTCGTGCCATGTTTCTGGGCGAGATCGCGACTGATGGGCTGGAGAAATAGCCGCTGTTGAATCTCGCGGATATAGGCTGGTGAAGTAGTGGGGTGGAGCGGTAAGTGGTTAAAAAAAAACAACCCCTCTGCTGGCATTGCTAATTCTAAACTTAGATCTTCCCGCAGTCTGTCGGTGGTAAATTCCAGGATCACATTTTGGAGGGTGTAGCGTTGATTTTGACTAGGTTTATTGACTAATTTAGTAGAGATAATATTGTTACTACCGATCGATTGAACAATCGATCTTTTAATTAAGGAATCAATTGTTGTCGGTAAAGAGCGATCGAGACCTAATGGCGTAAAGTGGATCATCATCGACTCGATCGACACGGGTTCCCGCTTAATCGATAGATAATAAACTAGTAACTTTTCATCAGTTGATAGTCTGGCTAATTGAATAGTTAGAATATTACTAATCTTGGCGTAGGTATAGCGATCTGACTCTAAAAATGCTGCCAAATCTCCCTCGAAATTATTGGAGATTGTATTAGCAATAATCCTGATATAGAGGGGGTTTCCCTGACATCGATCGCTGATTTCTTGGAGTTCTGATAATTTTCCCTCTACAGACATCTGATCCAACAGGTCTGCTCCGGCACCAGCAATACCAGCCAATGGCAAAGTCCGCACTGGTAGTTTATTACCATTAAGCTCAGTGATTTCTGCTGGTGGTTCGCGACTAGTGATCACCATACAGCTTTGATGTTGACTACTACCTAAACGATGAAATAGATCGCCATAATTGCCATAACCTTCACGATAATTTCCGGCATATTCACCAGGATTCATAATCGCTTCTACGTTGTCTAAAATCAATAGACAGCGATGCTGTTGCAGTTGTTCTAATAATCGGGCAATCCGTTTGGGAGCTGTTTTGGAAAGTTCGAGATTGACATGTTGGGAGAGTACCCCAATCAGATCGCCGAGCAATTGATTGAGTGGTGGAGCTTCCCGTAAAGATCGCCAAACTACATATTCAAATCCGTCTTGCAATTGTTGACCGAGTTTAGTAGCTAAAGCAGTTTTGCCAATTCCCCCGATGCCTAGAATTGCAATTAATTTACACCGATCGACCTCGATCCAATTCATTAACTTTTTTAGCTCATCAACTCGACCACAAAAAGGCTGAATATCCGTCGGCGCATCTTCCCAATCTACTGTAGACTGTCTGTTTAGTGCCAACTGATTGAAGATTACCTGAAAATTTTTCTTGGTGATTTTTTGATCCGTCGCGGTGGAAAGTTCCTGAAATAGTTGAGCAGCCAACCGCCGCACACTGACATGTTGATAGCCAGTAGTTTTGGCGATCGCATCATAGCCCTGATTTTGCCAAATTCCCTGAAAAATCTGCTGTTCGATCTCCGTCACATCCTTGCCTCGCTGATTGAAGAGATGGTAGTTGAGGATCTGAGCAACGCGGGGAGGAATCATGTGGGATCAGCAGTAAATCTATTGCTTAGGTCGCTTTATATCTATTTGATAACATATTCTCCCATAGCTATCCAACAATATCTCGATCGGTAGCAAAAAAATTTGTATCCAATTTGTATCCAATTTACAGCTAATTGGCTGAGGCTGATTTATATATATTTTAAGCTAAGAACGTTGCTAGACAAAGCTTTTAAGCGTAGTCTGACAATCATTTGACTACTGTTAAAGAATTTGTCATCCGCTTTTTGGCGTAGTTAGTACCCAAAGTCAATTTGTGATGAGTTATGGTTGATTGATTTCAGGGGTATAAAATCGATAGTTGCAGTTCAAGAACCAATATTAAAACTGCTTAGAAATTTTCTTCGACCTAAGTCGCTAGAGATAGGGATCCAATCTACTCAAATCAACCTTCACATTACTTTCAAATCATGAGAAATATTCTAGCTTTAAACCTTCTTGTTACTGGACTAGCAATTTCTACTATCAGTGATCCGGCAAATGCTGTACCCGATTGGGAGAGAAGACAGCAAGAAGCTGCAAAAGAACGACGATATCAAGAAGATCTGCGTATGAAGCAAGAGTACCGAGATCGAGAACGTACCCCAGGCAACGTGATATCTCCGGCGACTCCATCATCAGGTTCATCTGGTAGCTCAGGATTAGACGGTTTGGGTGACATTTTTGGCTTATTTAATTTTGGACCTAGTGTAGTTTCCAGTAATGGAAATATGCAATATGGGATCCAAAGTAAG
>CASBPY010000093.1 GCA_949127675.1 Synechococcales cyanobacterium PMM_0072 | reverse complement strand
TCTTGCACCAGAATATAGATACTAGTAAAAGTGTAGATTTAGGGTACCCACGAGGGGCACCCCTACAGGTTAATTGTGTAGGGGTGCCCCTCGTGGGTACCCGTGGGTTGTGGCTTCCACCACTAACCCTTGCCACCAGTTAAGCGTTTCAGCCGCATGGTTTGTAAAAACCAACAAGCGACGGCACCTGGAATAGAAAATAATAACCACAGTGGTGACAGCACCATCGCTAGCATGATGCCCACAATTGCCGTACTAATGCCTAAAATTTGGAATAAGATGATGCGTGGTCTCCGATGAACTGCCCCGAGCTTGATTGTGCCACCTTGTAGCCACCAGTAGATTGCCTGCAATATGCCATCCAGCCAATGATAAAGCGGATAGCGAATTATCTGGGTACGGGAAGATGTTCTAAATACTTTGACTAGTAGATTCCGCAAAATTAAGACAATTTTGGTACAGAGATTAATTAGTGTGACTAAGGGCATATTTTCCCACAGTTTATCAACACCAACTCGATATTGATTACGGAAAAAGTGCTGTTTTTGGGTTGCTAAATTAGTTAAAGATTGATGAATAATGCGGGTAATTGTACTAGGGTTGGAGCTGGGGACTGGAGGATCGATTAGTTCTGGTGAGTCGTAGGCTAAGGAATTGCCCATTTGACTAGTTGATGATTGATTAGATCCAGCGCGCCACCAGCCAGGCTGCTCGTCCATTCCTTCAATTACAGAGTGGACATCGCTGGTCAGGATTTCACGCTGTCCAGCAGCAACCAGATCTACTAAGATTTTGCGGAGTTCGGTTCGATCGATCCGCAATCCAGGTTGAGCAAGATAGATCAGATGTGAACTGACTACTTCACGTTCATCGCCAGATAAGTGTGGTAGTGATTCTGTCAGTAACCAATCTAAGTATTGAGTTGGACTACACTTGATTCGATCAGCTTCTCTTTGGACAAAGTTAGCAAAATTAGTCACGGATTTGGGTGTAATAATACTCTCAAGGATCCGATTTAATCCATCTAAGCGTCCCCACAACAGATCGTTTAATCTCCAAGATTTTTTAAAAAAGCCACCGATATTATATAGTTTGTTTCCACCGAGTTTCTGTTCGGTACTTTTACCAGTTCCAATTCCTAATTGAGCCGTATCTGGACTGATGCAGATCGGTTTGATAATTTCTTTGGTATTTAAACTAGTCAGATATTCAAATGGATAGAGTTCTCGATCGATCACTTCAAAAGTATTCCACTGTTTTAGGAGTTGATCGGTATACTCATTATCCGATCTTTCGATCATTACTTGAGCTGCGAGATTAATTTGGATCAGGATACTCGGAAAAGTTTGATTACTTTTAGTATCGTATTCTAATTGTCGATCAGTCCAAATTAATCGATGTAGGTCGGTACTTTGTTGTAGCTCGGCAATCCGTTGTTTAAACTGAGCAAAAATACTGGAAATTTTAGTTTGTGATAACCATCGATATTGATCGGATTTTGAGGCTAGTTTAGGTAAGTTTTCCCAAAATTGAGCTGGAATAGGTTCGAGTTTAGATTTAGCTAAATCATTTGGGCTGAATACTGGAAAACGCGATCCATCTAGCAAAAAGCGGTGGAGCCGAAAGATTAATTCGTAGACTAATGCCCGCAATCGTCGATCATTTGATTCTTGATTGATTAGATAGTGAAAATAATTATTGACGGCGCGGTCTCGCAATAATAATTCTAAGCTAGCTCTGATTACTTCTAGTAATTTAATGTTGCAATTTAATTGCTGTGATAGATGCTCGAGTTGTTGACGAAGATCGATCTGAAGATTAGTAGCTAAGATATCAGCAATTTTATCAATTAGATAAAAATGTTGACGGATGCTATATTCTACATCAATATCGATAACCTGTGACTCAAATCGATCGAGCAATTTATGATAATGATTCCGATCTTGACTACTACTAAATTTACTCGCTAAAATTTTATCGATCTTATCGAGGATTGCTGAATATTGACTATTCTGCGATCCTAAATCTGCTTGAATCAATAGCGGTAAATTTCGATCGCGGAAATCGAACAATCTACCCCGTAGATAGATTTGAGACTGAGTACGATCGCTACTTGCCAGTAGTTGCTGAGAATCAACTGCAACTTCAGCCAGATCGATCAGTGTATGATATCGACGCACTTTATGATTGTGTTCAGTAATTGTGCGGAGATCATTGCTAATACTCTGTTGAATTGGAATCGATGAAGATACGGTTTGGAAAATATATTCTAGCCGCGATTTTTTCTTGCCCATCGATTGAATCCCATCATTAAAATGTTCGGGATTAGGATCCACATAAAATAATTTCCGTTGACTCGATCGATTTGGCAATCGATAGGCTGATGCCTGCATCAAGCAAGTTAGGGGCGCATTATCCAGCAAACCACCATCGAGGAAATATAATTTATCATCTCGATCTGTCGAAAAGTCTACAGTGTAATTCTTGGCTAATTTACCCCATGTTACCAATTGCCGATCGACCAAATTTTTGCGATTTTGTAGATCTATTTCCACCAATGGCGAAATCACTGGAATCCCAGCCGTAATCTGACACAGCTTGATCAAAGCTTGATAGGTATCATTGGGCGTGCGCGGTAAAGTTGGATCCCGGTAATACGGATTAAATGGCTCTTTGCGACCTTGACGATGTTTAAGTCGAAAGATCGCTCGATGATCCTTCACACCAGGATTTGATTGATGCTCCTCAGTGGTTCGATCAATCTTACCCAGATAATCAGTTCCCGCAATGGCTAAATCTAACTCATTAGTAGTTGAAAACCATTCTGTGGTCGAGCGAGGTAATTTATACTCTACCCCTCTAATTAGGGCAGCCAGAAGCCTCTGGCGATGGGCTAGGGTCATTCCCATCGCCTCGATTTGTGCATCAGATCCTTTCTGCTCCTCGCTATTAGCATTGACTCCCAGCGGAAACTTAAATAAATTAGGCTTTTTGAGTAACTTAATCGTCTCCCCACTATCGCGCCAGATCTTGGCAAATTGACTAAAATCGACAAACTCTCGATCGTTACTATTAGCGATCGCATAGGCTAAAAGGATGCCATTAATACCGCCCGCCGAACTGCCAGAAATCACATCAACGACCAAATCAGCATCTGTCAACGCCTTAACCAACTTATAGATACCGCGACCTCGAACCGCATTGTAAAATTCTTGACAAATCCCGTGAGTATAAATCGCCAAAGATACACCCCCATAGACTACCAAGCCTAACTGCATTTCACGCAAAAAATTTGGCTGATAATAGCTACGTTGACTAGGCATAATTCCAAATTACTCGCAGTAACAAAAGCAAAGGATCAGACTAAGGGCTGGGGGTTTATGAAATGGGGGATCAGCTATCGGCTCAGGGCTGATAACGCTCGTAGTGGTCGAAATTAATCGATGACAGAGGCGTGTATATTTCAGTCTAGGACGGACTAGACAACTCAATATTAACGAACTATTGCTGTAATTCTTTTCGATCTTAGCAGATTATCTGGTAACTATTATTACATGGGGTGCAGCAGCTGATCGAGCCGTTGGCGGAGTCTCTCCGTAAGGAGAAGTTTGGATTTATAGTTAAGCACCAGCCGAAATGCCCAAATTGTGGCAAGCTAAAGGGGAGAAACTATTCAACAGAGTTCTGCTCGGCAGATAATTGCTCCAAATCCTCACAGTTGTTATATGCAGACCCTTTCAGTACCCACTCAGTCCGCTTACAGTAATTTAGGTACAGACACCACGATTCATCGCCGCAAGACCCGACCAGTAGCGGTTGGGAGCATAATTATCGGTGGCAATAATCCTGTTGCTGTTCAATCGATGATCAATGAGGATACCCTAGATATTGATGGTGCGGTAGCCGGAATTCGACGGCTACATGAGATCGGCTGTGAAATCGTCCGGGTCACTGTACCGAGTATGGCTCATGCCAGAGCATTGGCCGAGATTAAGCAAAAACTGATCGATACATATCAGCTTGTACCACTCGTTGCTGATGTTCACCACAACGGGATGAAGATTGCCCTAGAGGTGGCCAAACACGTAGATAAGGTGCGGATCAATCCTGGTTTGTATGTGTTTGAGAAACCTAAGCCAGATCGAACTGAGTATACTGCTGCTGAATTTGCCGAAATTGGGGAGAATATTCGCGACATGCTCGAACCCCTAGTAATTTCCTTGCGGGACCAAAACAAGGCGATGCGAATTGGGGTCAATCATGGCTCCCTAGCTGAACGAATGCTATTTACCTATGGTGACACCCCCGAAGGGATGGTCGAGTCAGCTCTAGAGTGTATTCGGATTTGTCAATCTTTTGATTTTCACAATTTGGTGGTCTCGATGAAAGCTTCCCGTGTTCCCGTGATGATCGCTGCCTATCGATTGCTCGCCCAACGGATGGATGCTGAGGGCATGGACTATCCAATTCACCTCGGAGTCACCGAAGCTGGCGATGGTGAGTACGGCAGAATCAAATCGACTGCGGGGATTGCCACGCTCTTGGCTGAAGGCATCGGCGATACACTGCGCGTATCTCTCACAGAAGCACCCGAAAAAGAAATTCCCGTTTGCTATAGCATTCTCCAATCCTTGGGACTACGAAAAACAATGGTGGAATACGTCGCCTGTCCTTCCTGTGGGCGGACGCTATTTAATCTTGAAGAAGTGCTGGGCAAAGTTCGAGCTGCAACTAATCATCTCGTGGGCTTAGACATCGCCGTCATGGGTTGTATCGTCAATGGGCCTGGGGAAATGGCTGATGCTGACTACGGTTATGTTGGGAAAATACCTGGATATATCTCCCTCTATCGTGGTCGAGATGAGATTAAACGGGTGCCGGAAGCTGATGGTGTTACTGAATTAATTGCTTTAATTAAATCTGACGATCGTTGGGTTGAGCCAGAGTAAAGAATACTGGGATTAACAATGACTAAAGTCATTGGTGCAAGCTGTGGTGATATGTTAGATTAAGGACAATATCATCACGCTACATTCTCATTTCCTGCTAATTTCTGACAGAATCATGAAGATCCAAACAAATGGGCTAGTTATTGGGGCAACAGCATTGGTACTCACCGCAGTAGCAGTAACTGGCGCGGGGCTTTATCTTCCCAGGGGGGTTGCATTCTTCAAAGATAGTCCAAAGGAATTGGTTGATGAGGTGTGGCAAGTTGTTGACAGGTTCTATGTCGATGGCACCTTCAATCAAAAAGACTGGCGGGCAATTCGTAGACAGTATATCCAAAAGAATTACAAAAATAAAGAGGAAGCCTATAAAGCTACTCGCCTGATGCTCAAAAATCTGGGCGATCCCTACACTAGATTTATGGATCCAAAAGAATTTCGGGATCTCCAAGTCGAAACCTCTGGCCAATTAATTGGGGTGGGGATTCAACTTAGCCAAAATGAGAAAACCAAAAAGCTCGAAGTAATCGCGCCAATCGAAGATACTTCAGCATCCAAAGCAGGCATCCTATCTAAAGATATCATCACCAAAATTGATGGTAAAAGCACTGTAGGGATGGATGTCAATCAGGCAGTCCAGCTCATTCGTGGGAAAGAGGGTACTAGTGTCACACTGACGATCCAACGGGATGGTAGTCAAGTGATTAACTTCAAGCTCCTCCGCCAACAAATCGAAATTCATCCCGTCGAAGCTAAATATCGCCCCAAAGAACTAGGTGGCATCGGCTATATCCGACTCAAACAGTTTAGTGCTAACGCGGCGACTGAGATGGGGACAGCAATCCAGAAGCTTGAAAGCCAAGGTGCTACTGGCTACGTCTTGGATTTGAGATCGAATCCAGGTGGTTTACTCTACGGTGCGATCGATATTGCGCGGATGTGGCTGGACGAAGGGAAGATTGTCTCTACCGTCAACCGTCAAGGTACTGGCGATGTTAGTTCAGCAAATCGGACTGCCATTACCAAGAAACCCCTAGTTGTCCTCGTTGATGGCGGTTCTGCTAGTGCGAGTGAAATCCTCTCTGGTGCCCTCCAAGATAATAAACGTGCCCAATTAGTTGGTACTAAAACCTTTGGAAAAGGATTGGTACAATCTGTTCGTCCGCTGAGTGACGGTGCGGGTATGGCAGTGACAATTGCCAAATACTACACTCCTAGCGGTAAAGATATCAATCATGCCGGAATCAAACCGGATGTAGAAATTAAATTAACCAAGGCTCAAATCCAAAATCTAGTTAAAGATCGGACTAAATTTGCGACTGCTGCCGATCCGCAGTATGCTAAAGCACTTCAAGTATTACAAGTTGCCATCGCACGTAACGGCAATGCTGCCCAAAAAAAGTAGTTAGGAGTTTACCGACGGATGTCGCACCTATTTCTACTGTTGCAGATTTGTCGTGTAAACCAGCACTAAATCCTGATTGTTCGATCGAGCAATCAGTTAATACTTTAACTAATCACTATTTAACTAAAGCATTATATTATCTGTGGTTCACGGCCAAAGATTAATTTGCTTGCAATAGCCAAATACCACTATTGGTAACTCCTGAATCATCAGGAGTTACCAGTAAAAAGTGTAATCCATGTACTAGCCGTTTGCGCGATTCAAATAGTTTAGCCGCTTGACTGACTTCTCGATCGTTGAATGTCAGCATCACCCATCGATCTGCTAAACCAGCATCCAAAACTAAGCCACCAGGATCGTCACCCAAATAATTGAGACTAACAGGTTCCGTTTCCGACACCCACCGCGCCAATCGCATCGATTGTCTGCCACCATAAATAATTACACCAGGAATCGCCACATTAGCACCTAGCCCCCAATGGGGTGGTAGTAAGTAATCTGGCATCGAAACGATCGGAATTGGCCGATCTGCAAAATCTGCGACCAATTGCCCTGCTGTTAGGGTCACAAATTGCCATTTTTCCCCAACTAAATGATCGGGAATTGGTAACGGTGGCGGTGATTCAATTAGTAATGGTTGATAATTAGGCTGACCATAGCTCTGCGCCTGTTGTTGCAATAGCTTTTTCAATGCAACCGTCCGCCGTGTAGCGACAACTTCAATATCTAATTTCAAACCAGCCGTCTGAATTAGACCTAGACTTTGAGGGCGAAATACTTGAATTGATGTAGGTAATTTATCCGCTGCGGCTAACTGAATTTGTGCAGCAATCCACTCAGAATTTACCTGTTTTTGTGGACAAATAGCCGTGTGATACCAACCCCCATCCGCAGCACAAACAACTAATTCCCACAGAGTTTCACCCTGTTCATTTTGTCGTGGACGACTAGAAATATCTGCTTGCCAAATGGTCATAGAGGAAGGGGAGTTTGCGATGGTATGTCGATCGAGTAAATTTAGAGTACTTAAAAGGGACATCCCAACAGATTAGCCCCAATCCACATCCAATCATACTTATGACCGATCAAGATTTGCCCATAGCTGTGGTATCCAGCGAAATTCCACCACGAGTCAAACCATCAAACTATCCAGAGCCATTCGCGTCCCGAATGGTGGGTAGAGAAAAACGTGCTCTGGGAGATTTATTTAACTTGGCAAATTTTGGAGTAAATCTGACAAGGCTTGCACCTGGTAGTGAGTCAGCATTGCGCCATGCGCATACCAAACAAGATGAATTTATCTATATTCTAGAAGGTTATCCAGTTTTAATTACCGATGCTGGCATAACCCAACTATCACCAGGGATGTGTGCGGGATTTAAAGCTGGAAATGGCAATGGACATCAATTAATTAATTGTACCAGTGAAGAAGTAGTTTATCTGGAAGTTGGAGATCGTAGTATCGACGATGCGGGTATCTACCCCGATGATGATCTCCAAGCACAATTTGTTGATGGTAAATGGGCGTTTACTCATAAAGATGGTTCACCATATTGAAAGTAGGCATTTGATCGTCAACAACGGTAAACTTAAACTTGTGAAGAGCCTCATAGTTGCAATGCCCAGCATGGAAATTACTTGGAAATCGGTCAAGACATATACAGATATTCTCTATCATAAAGCCGATGGCATCGCAAAAGTGACGATCAATCGACCTGAGAAGCGAAATGCGTTTCGACCACAGACGGTATTTGAGATGTACGATGCTTTTTGTGATGCACGGGAAGATACGAGTATTGGCGTGGTCTTGCTCACAGGCGCAGGCCCCCATACCGATGGCAAATATGCCTTCTGTTCTGGTGGCGATCAATCTGTGCGTGGACATGGGGGTTATCAGGGCGCAGACGGGATTCCCCGCCTCAATGTCCTTGACCTCCAAAGATTGATTCGATCGATGCCCAAGGCGGTCATAGCCCTAGTTGGAGGGTATGCGATCGGGGGCGGACATGTTCTACACTTAATCTGCGATCTGACGATTGCGGCTGACAATGCAATCTTTGGACAAACAGGGCCAAAAGTTGGTAGTTTCGACGGTGGGTTTGGGGCGAGTTATCTGGCGCGAGTGGTTGGACAAAAGAAGGCACGGGAAATCTGGTATCTCTGCCGTCAATACGACGCTCAAGCCGCTTTAGATATGGGTTTGGTCAATTGTGTGGTACCGATCGATCAGTTAGAAACAGTCGGGATTGAATGGGCGCAGGAGATTTTGGCCAAGAGTCCGATCGCGATTCGTTGTCTCAAGGCTGCTCTGAATGCCGATTGTGATGGACAAGCTGGCTTGCAAGAATTGGCGGGTAACGCGACTCTGCTCTATTACATGACCGAGGAAGGTGCAGAGGGCAAGCAAGCATTTCTCGAAAAACGTCAGCCTAATTTTCGGCAGTATCCCTGGTTGCCATAGGCAATATTTCTATGTCTCAAAAGTAAGGAGATTTTAATGGATAGCTGGCAAGCAATACGACATGTTTATAAAATTGGTAGTCCCATCAAAGGGACTGTGATTGATTATATTGATGATGCTTTTGTTTTGCTACAAACAAGTTCGCCTTACAAATCAGTCATACCTTTTCACAATCTTGTCGATCTCGACGAAAATTTCACTTTTGAGGCTCACAAAACTTTCACTCCAAAAATACTTCCAGCTATTGGATCGGAAATTAATACAGTCGTTTACAACTTGGTAGAAGAAGTTTTGTATTTGAGTGCAAAACCCAGCGATCTATCTGAGACAACGATTAAGGAATGGCAGTTATATTATGAATTTATTGATACGATTGAGATTGGCAGTATAGTTACGGGAATTGTATCTTCATCCAAATCATTTGGATTATTTGTCGATATTGGTGCTCCATATATTGGACTCATAGATGTAGGTCATACTCCCTTCAATGGAGGCGATCCTCTTCCTGACGATGCTAATTGTAGGTTTAATAAAGGAGATGAGATTACGTGTTTGGTGAGTTATTTTCGACTTCACAATAAACAGATTGGTTTAGGATGGATCAAACCTGAAGATCGGCATTCAAAGGAGAAATAATGTTACGTGTGAAAAACAGGAATCTTAAATGTCTCGTAATCGCCAATTAATTCAACTATGGCAACAATTTATTCCGTTATCTTTGTCTGACGTATCAATGGCATTGGGAGATCCTTTAACTACTACCACTCTGGCTCATTTACCCGACGCGAGAACTAATATTGCTGCTGTCGGGGTCGCAAAAACGATCGCCATTTTTTGTGAAAGTCCGATTATTATGCTGCTCCATGCGAGTAATGCCCTAGCTCCAACTCAAGCATCCCGTCAGGCTTTGTGGAAGTTTGCACTAATTGCTAGTAGTGGGATGAGTTTATTACTTGCTTTGACAGCTTTACCCTTTGTGTTTGGGATTGTCGGTGAAGGTTGGCTGGGTGTTTCACCGAGATTGAGTGGTACGATTCGATCGACACTTTCGATCGTAATTTTATGGCCATTTGCGATCGGCTGGCGCAGGTATTTTCAAGGTTTATTAATTCATTGCGGACACAGTAACGCAGTCGCTCAAGCCGGAGTAATTCGGCTATTAGTAGTCGGTGGTATTCTGGCTGGCGGATTTTCAATTCAAGCCAATGGTGCGATAGTTGCTGGCATGAGCTTGGTTTGGGGCGTGATTGCTGAAGCTGTTGCGGTTACTTATCTGGCGCGAAAATTAGGTGCAACTAAACCACCAGAACTATTATCAAACCCTGAATTACCTCAAGATTTAGCGGGAGTGTGGAAATTTTATGCCCCACTGGGCGGCACAATGATGCTGGGATGGGGAGCCAGAGCAGCTCTGGTGGGAATTGTGGCTCGATCGAATGATGGTAGCATCGCCCTGGCTGCTTGGCCTGCTGCGTGGGGATTGGTATTAGTGATTGCTAATTCGACTAGAATGGTACAGCAAATCATTATTCGTAATCGGAAATTGATACCCGATCGAGTCTTAATTACCTTTGCAATTAGCGTTGGAATTTTCTGCTCGTTAATTTTATTAGCTGTTAGTGGGACACCAATGAGTGCAGCAGCAATTGGTTATTTTATCGGTAACGACACGGAATTAATTACGCGAGTCCGTCCAGTATTATTAATCTGTGTGCTAGTGCCGTTATTAGTATCGCTCCAAAATGCGCTACAAGGATTTTTGGTTAGCGAAGGACGTACTTGGGGCGTAAATCAGGCTGCTTGGATCGGTGCCATTGTGATGTTGGGTACGGCATATTTGACCTCGCAATTAGGGCAACAGGGTGCAATCGCTGCGGCAACTGGGATGATTTTGGGGAATGTAATCGAAATTGGTTATTTGTTTTATAGTTGGCGAAGTGCCTTCGCTAGCTAGCGGTTAAAACCGCTGCTAGTAGTGCAAAGTCCGCCTGCGCGGACTAGATTTTTAGCTAGGGATAATTTCAATCACTGGTGCTATCGACTCTCAAATATCTCCAAATAATTCGACACCAACATATTTTTAGGATCTAGCTTTTGGGCGAATTGCCACGATCTAACAGCTTCGTCAAATTTACCTGTCAGTGCGAATAGTTGCCCTGCAAAGGCATGAAAAGCTGAATTTTGAGTATGCAGTGCGATCGCCAGATCGTTTGCCACAATCGCTGCGGGTAGGTCTCCAGCAGTAAATTGGGCAATGGCTTGACGATGATGGGCAATAGCTCGATCATGTAGCTGAATTAGTGGGGCTAGATCCGCCCCACAGCGATGACAGGGTTTAGTTTGTTCGATCGAATCAGTGACCCGATAAGTAGCACGACAGACAGGACATTTCATTTGGGTAAATTCATAGATAAATCCAACACAATTAACCTGTAGGGGTGCCCCGCGTGAGTACCCAAGGGTTTAGGAATTAGCAATTCTGATCTGCTACTAAAGTTCTCGATTTTATTCTGACTTAGTTTGCTGATTACTGGTTGCATAATAGATAAAATCAGTTAACTCTGCCTGAGCTGCTGCAATACCTTCAGTATCACCAGTAGCAATCGCTGTACCGAGCTTGGCGATCGAATCTTCTAGCTCATTGAGTTCTTCCGTATCATCTAAACTAGAACGCAGGGCAAGACCTTGGGCTTGTAGCTCCAGTAATTGATGACCGAGAGCGGTAGGAATATTCGGTGATTTAGTACCGATAGCAGCGGCAATATTCCAGGCATCAGTAGCTGATTTATCAGGCTCATCACTACTTACTTCATCTGCGAATAAGGCATCTAACTCGTCACGAGCAGCAGTTAATTCTGTACTAGATAAGCGATGGATTGAGGCATTATTAACTACTAAAGTACTCTGCTTGCCTTTGCCTTTTTCGGTGGCGGTGACAGTGAGAATACCATTGAGATCGAAGTCAAAATGAACTTCAATCTCAAGTGTTCCAGCCGGACGCAGAGGCAAATCTTCGATTTTAAATGAACCCAATGGCACATTTTCCTCGGCAACCATATTTTCGCCTTGGAAGACATCAACTTCGACAATTGGTTGATTATCGCTGACTGTGGAATACACCTCGGAACGAGACACGGGAACGACGCTATTACGGGGAATAATTACGCTAAAGAAGCCATCTTGCAGTCCCATTGGCGTATCGATTGCTGCGGCAACACCGAGGGAATGGGGACAAACATCTACCAAAATGGCATCGATCGCCACACCCGACAATACACCCGCTTGAATCGCTGCACCGAGGGCAACACATAGATCCGGTTGCACACCGTCGATCGGAGCTTGCCCCAAGTGTTCTTCGACCATTTCCTGAACTAATGGTAGACGGGTAGAACCACCAACGAGGATAACTCGATCGAGATCGGCGGCGGTGAGATCGGCATCGGCAAGGGCTTTGTCGATCGCAGCTAGCGTTTCGGCTAATAATGGTTTGATTAAGTCTTGGAAATCACTGCGGGCAATTTCGGTTTCCAGGTGGAGGGCGGTAGTGCCTTTGGTACCAAGATATGTCTCGCGGACTGTGGCGAAAGCGTGAGAGCTGAGGTCAATTTTTACCTGTTCGGCAACTTGGAGCAGGCGTGCTTGGGTAGCAGCATCTTCAGGCACATTGACGTTGTGAATTTCGCGAAACTTTTCGGCGAGATGGAGCTGTAATCTGC
>CASBPY010000092.1 GCA_949127675.1 Synechococcales cyanobacterium PMM_0072 | reverse complement strand
ATATTTGCTAATGGGGTTGAGCGGGTTCGCTTGAAATTTGTTAGTGCAAATCTGTGCTTGATAGCATAAACCCTCCCCTACATCAACCAAACGCCCCCAATATCTTAAGCCCATCAACTTGAGCCTTGGTCAATCCTTCGGTACCAGTGATATTCATCCCCTCATAAGGACGACAGGCTCGGCGAGTGGAGACAACTTTACCATTCGCCACATCCCAGATTTTAATAGTTTCGTCTTCACTTGCACTGGCTAAAAATCTACCGCAAGGACTGATGGAGATCGACCAGACCCAGCTATGATGACCGACTAAAGTATCGACACAGAGTCCAGTTGCCATCGACCAGACCTTAATTGTGTCGTCAGAAGCACCACTAAATAACCACTGACCATTGGGACTATAAGCAAGAGCCAAAATCCAGCCAGAATGTCCCGTCATCGTGTGACAAATTTGTCCAGTGTCGATATTCCAGAGCAGGATCTGACTATCCATGCCGCCACTAGCGAGGATCATCCCGCTAGGATCGAAAGCGACGGAGATCGCACGGTTGGTATGTTGGGAGAGAATCTGTACAGGTGCTTGTGCCTGAAGATTCCAGATTCTGACAGTACAATCCTCGCCAGCACTAGCAATCAGATCGAGCCGAGGATGATATGCTAGACCGCCAATGCGATCGGTATGTCCATTTTTGATTTGAAGGCATCGCCATCTTTGGGTATCCCAGGTCCGAATGCTCAGGTCACTACCAGCACTAACTAGATATTTGCCATCGGGACTGTAAACTAAGGCTAGAATACCACCCGTATGTCCGCGCAGAATCTGGATAGAAGCAAGGGTTTGAGCATCCCAGATTCTAATCGTCCAATCGTCACTACCACTGGCAAAAGTCAATCCTTGTGGATCGTAAGCAACCGTGAGCGTGGATTTTGTATGTTCAAATAATGACTGGAGACAACGATCGAAATCAAGGGACCAAACTCGAAGCTGGGCATCCCGACTAGCTGTAATTAATCTTTGTCCATCTGGACTCCAGGCGATCGATCTAAACCAGTTTGTATAGCCATTGAGTGACTGTAAACACTTGCCATCATAGATTTGCCAAAATCGAATCATCTGATCTTCGCCGCCACTGGCTAAACAGTGGCCATCGGGATGAAAAGCCACCGACCACAAGCGTTTGCTATGTCCCTCTAAATGATGCAGACAATAGCCATCAGTAGTCCGCCAAATCCGCAGCAATCCGCCAACACCTCCACTGGCAAAACACTCCCCATTAGGACTAAATACCGCCGACCAAATCTCATCCCCATGTCCCCTCACCACCAACCGACAAGCTGGATCTGGATCGCTCTCTGACTCCGAACTCCGTTGGCGGAGCCGCTCTGTAAGAGCCACTCCGAACTCCGAACTCCCCACATCCCACAGCCGCAGCGTACCATCAAGACCACCACTCAGGATAGTTTTACCCTCAACACTATAATCAACCGTTGTCACCCAATTTTCATGACCTAGTAAGACTCGATCGCAGTTACCCGTTGTTACATCCCATACTCGCACCGTATGATCGGCACCACCACTAATGATTTGGTGTCCTTGGGGGTGAAACTTGACATCGATCGACCAATTCTCATGCCCGCTAAATTCACGAATGCAGGTTCCCGTCTGGAGATCCCAATAGTAGATTGTGTGATTGACACTACCACTGGCAATGTAGCGACCATCGGGGCTGAAACTAAAGCCGAGACTGTGGATCCCCTCGCCGATGGTTTGCAGACAGATCCCTTGTTGCAAATCCCAGATTTTGAGCGTGTGATCGTCACTAGAACTTGCTAAATATCGACCGTCGGGACTAAATTTAATTGCCCGCACCCAATTGGTATGACCCGAGCAAGTCAGCAAACATTGTCTGTCCCGCACACACCACAAGCGAATCTCACCACTACTGTCACTAGCTGCCAGTGTCTTGCCATCTGGACTATAGGCGATCGCCAACACACTACTAAACGTCTGAGTAAAGGCACAGTCAACGATCTGGGCGTTGGCAAAATTGACCTGAACTAATTCGATTCCGACCAAATATGCTTGCTGAATTACCAACTCCGAACAGTCCAAATCGGTCAAATCTAACTTGAGATAAGTGAGGAAATTGAGTAAATTACCAGCGAGATAACCAGGTTGACGGGAATTAGAATTTCGCCATTTGGCTAGAATTAACTGTAGATGGGTACCGATCTGTTGGGGATTGCCAATACTGGTACGGAGCCTGTCGATCGCGGGTTGGACGATCAGCCGCAGTTGAGCTTGGCGCAGGTACTCCTTGGTATTGGCTTGGGAGATCGGATGGGTATTGAGCAAGAACGGCTGCTGTGCCTCAATTTCAGTACAGATTCGATCGACAAATCGGCTAGTCACATATTCCATTACCATCGGTTGTAACGACCAGTGCCGCTTACTCTGGTCGATTTGCCCCGATCCTGCAAACAGAATACTCCGGCGGCGGAGAGATTGTAGAACAGTCAATAGGGATGAGTTTGCAGTAACTCTTTGTACACTCTTAATAGGTCGATCATCGCCTAGAGCCTGCTGATTCCACGCTGGATGTAGCAATTCTTCCAAATCGATCATTGGCATCGGTTCTCGCCCGATCGCTAGCCAGTACATGACTTGGTGCTCCTCAACTGTCAGACGTTGCCACTGCTGCTCTAACAGAATATGAATATCAGCAAAACCTAGTTTATGGGATTGTAAGTAAGGAAAAATTTCACTCACATCGCCATCTGCTACTTCTTGGACAGTAGCGGCGATTAGCTGAAATGCTAGTGGATTACCACCACAGTAGCGATCAATCTCTGTCCACTCCAGTGATTCGATCGGCAAACATCCTCGATCGGCAAATATCTGCTGTCCAGCCACAGGATCCAATCCTGGCAATACCAATGTTCTCACTTTAGTATTTACCCCTTCTAATTGACTAATTTCGGTCGGTTTTTCTCGACTAGTTAGCAACAGACAACTCTGATGGTTCATCCGACCTAAAGTGCTAAATAGATCGCCATAGTCAGCATAGCCCGTCAGATATTGGCCGACATGTGCCCCAGATTGGAAGATTGATTCTCCATTATCTAAGACAATTAGACAACGGTACTGCTGACAGATTTCTAATAATAATTCAATTTGACCTGCCACTGTCTTCGGAATCGGCTTAAAATCCACCCGATCGAGTTCGAGCCGAGAGGTTTGAAGTTTCGTCGTAGATCCCCCAACTGGAGCTATTATCAGCATCCGAATCAATTCGGGGAGTAGTTCCTTCAGTGGCGGTGCATTGAGTAAACTGCGCCAAATAATCCGATCGAATCGAGCTGGATCTGTTGAATACTGGGAATGGGCTGCCGCTTGAAATTGGCGTAATAACTCGATCGAGATCGTTGTTTTACCCATGCCGCCCATGCCCAAGATCGCTACCAATCGACAACGATCGGTCAGAATCCACTGCTGGAGTTGGCGGCGTTCTAGCTCTCGGCCATAAAATGCCGAAACATCCATCGCTTGACTCCAGTCAATCCCAGACTGGAACGGCTCTGGTTCAATGGCTGGGAGATCTTCTGGACTGGCGACTGACTCTAAGATTTGCTTGAAATTAGCTTTAGTAACTTTAGATTTTGTAGCTGTCCCTAAGATCCGCCAAATTTGGGCACCTACTCCTTTGAGATAGTTTTGATCGTACCCTGCTGATGCTGCAAGACGGCGATAAGATTGCCCCTGCCAAGCGGCTCTAAATACCATTTGTTGCGGGATACTTAGGTATTTTGGAGACAATAACTCTTTGACAATAGCCTCTGCTTGATCTAATTCCACGGAAGATTAGGGGGTGTAGAAACTATGGATTTTGGTAAAGCAATATACTAAACTTGATTACTATTTTCATAATAGAGTATTAATTAATAACTAGTCATTAATCAAAAAAATAATTTTAGCTGTATCGCTGGAAATAAATTAGAATTTGAAGACAGACTCTTGAGGTTATTTTGCTGGAGATCGACCTTTTGCAACACTGGCGAACTAGAAATAATCACGACTGTTTTGGGCTGCAATTGTCCTGATGTCGAGATTTGATAGGCACCCAGAGGGAGATCGGCAAACTCGTAACTACCATCAGCCTTGGCGATTGTTGTTTTGCGAATATTAATCCTATTATTTAGACCGACTGCCGTTACTTCGACATTGGGAAGTGGTTTCCCTGCCGAGTCAGAGACAACTCCAGCGACTGTATAAATCGGCCTTAAGGGGATAGCAACATTCGTGTAGCTACCGAGGGCAACATTTACCCTGAGCGAGTCAACTGGCTTACCGCCAGCAGCTATCATCCCACTACGCCAGCGCGGAGGGATACCCGCAGAATTCAGATCGATCCGATAACTACCAGGTGGGCTGATCACTTCGACTCGTTGGCGAAGCCTCTCAGAATGAGAATCGGCAAATTTATTGGTCTGACTGGGATTGAGGGGCTTCTGATTGAGCATGACTAGTTGTGGGTGCCAGTAACTTTCCTCACCTGTATCTTGAATGCCATTGCCATTGCGATCGAAAAATGCCTGAATCGCAATCCCGCCACGGGTACGGAGATCCTCTATCCGCGTAGTTGTCGCTTGTTGCCCTGATTGAAAATCAAGGGTAGATTGCAGTTCTAATGAAAAACTCCCCTGATTGCTGAAGGCAGAAATCCCTTGATACCTGCCGACAAACTGCAAACCTGGAGCCATTGTCATCCCCAATCCGGCATTAAAACCCTGACCAAATCGACTCAAACCATAGCCCAAATCTGTTTGAAGTGACGTAGACTGATATCGCCATTGCAATTGACCGAAAGTAGTCGGGTTGACAGCAGTTGTGGATTGATAATTGACGGCGAGATTTTGGCTAGTACCTGTAGCTGAGGGTAATCGATAACTAACTTCCGAATTGAGGCTGATCTCATTGCCTTGGAATCCCAGTTGCCACTCATTTTGTTGATGGCTGGCACTCCAGCGCAAGAAAGAGTTACTATCAAGAGTCCCTTGCACATTACTATTACTATTAGGTGCGAGGCTGAAATTATAATTACCGCCGATCGCTACCCCTGACAAACTATCATACTTACTACTAGCTGTAAATTTAGGTGTAAGCTGCCAATTGACATCCGCACGACTAGAAAACTTATCACTGCTAAAATTGGCACCCAGAGTTGAGGATGGTTGATAATTAACATTGCTGACCAGATCCCATCGATCCCCCGTTACTGCCGAGATTGAAGCTCGGAGCGGAATCCCCGTTGGCTGCAAAAATACTTCGCCCAAACCTCTGACAGCCAAAGGATCGGCAATTATCCCCGCCCCGACAGTTACAGATTCACTGATTCCCCGCCGATAAGCGGCACCACCTTGCAATCCATCTAACCTTCCGACAAAATCAGTCGGTTTCCGATTATAGTTTGCGCCTGCTGAAGCAATCCACGCCCCAGATCCAGCGGGTAATTGCCCTGGAACTGTTGTAAATGTCACATCGCGGACTTGCGGATCGGCGGTGAGTTGGCCGCTGGGATATAGCAGTAATCGATAACCACTACCAAAGCCTCCTTCCTTGTTTACCACGACATTCTCGAACCGAAACACGCCCGAGCTATCGACCAAAATCTGACCAACAACTTCAGTATTAAAATCCTTGATCAGCCGGACAACTGTTCCTGGCTGTGCTGTCCCGATCACCGTTCGTCCCAATCGGCTCGATTGGAGCCGTTCATTGGGCACGAAATCTCCCCCAGAGAGAGATGAACGTGGTGTAAAATCTTGCCGTTGAATCGTCGTTACGCCCCAGTAGCTACCAGTAGGATTGCCCTGTCTGCGCCAAAATGGACTTTGGGAGCCAGCAATCCAGTCAGCACTAGCATTTTGATTGATTACGACAGCCTCACTCAATCCCCAAGTCAGGAGGTTTGCTAGTTGGGGCTGATCGACCCGCAGATACCAACTAGATCCTAAAACTGTCCCGACTGCTTTAAATTCACCCTGAGTATTGAGTTGACTATTGCTCGCACCACTGAGATTGATCCGTTCGCTGACTGCGCTGAGATTAGCCGTAGGTGGATCCACACTCACCAATCCATCTAAACTAACAGTGGGATCTATTCTGCTCGGTTTGGGTGGATTTTTGGGCAGTGTGTAACTAAATTTGATGGCAATCTCTTTCTCATCAAATCCAACCTTCAGACCTGGGAATTTCTGCAATTCGCCAATCGTAATTACCTTACCTAATTGTGGATCGGTCTTGACTTGGATCGGATGTAATCGTAATTGGAGGTAAGGCGATTTCAGCTCGATTTCGCCAGTAGGTAACTGCTGTTGTCCAATTTCTAGTAGCTTGAGCGTAGGATCGAGGGGCACTAACCATCGATCGAAACTAACTGGCTGTTGCTGCTTGTCAAGTTCACCTTGCACACTCAATTGCTGTGGTGGTAAATTATTGACGATCGACTTAATACTGGTCAAGATAACTCGATCAGGTACTACTGGGGTTGGGGTGTTAACTGGTATTGTGGGTGCAATGACAGGTTCAGTCGCGATCGCATTACTAGTAAATCCACTCCACAATAAAATCCACGCCAATAGATTCAGATCTTGGCGTAGATATTTGCAGTAATAGAGCGAATTTGAGCGCAAGTGTTCCAAAAATAAAATTCAGTTAGATCCTAGCAGATTCTTTCGATCGTCTTCAATTTAAGGGATAGAACAACGATTCACTATCCACTATTCACCCTCCACCCTCCACCCACTAATCTAATAACTACGATCGACACTAGATGCAAATACAGGCTCGATCCGAATGCCTTCAATACAACTAGGGCGTACCAGCAGGTACTCACCCTGAGCATTTTTTAGTGGTACAGTCGTAAAATCTGTAGAACCAGATTTTGGCATTAGTTCATTGCTGTACCATTTTTGAAAATCTTGCATGGTCGGAAAGCGGACTTCCTCCCGATGACCGCCTGAGAGTAGCAAATATACTGCATACTCATTTGCTGCGTTAGCCATAATATTCGATCGCGTTTGGTAGAACTTCTTCATACTAAGTGTGCCCAAATCTCGATCGAAATCGATCTTTACTCGGTTTTTTGCGAAGGTTGATCACCCTTACTCTGTCTTGAACATGTGCTCTACTTGGGGAGTCAGTGCGGTCAGTAGATCCAAGCTATCCGCCATTTACCTAAATCATTTGCAAGTTTGTCTATATTTTGTTACAATACTTAATATAAGGGATGGTAACATTCAAACAAGTTCGACAAAAGTTCATGATCGAACAGCAAAATTTTGAAGACGTATGCAGACATACAGCGTCTCTAGGAGCAAATGGACAATGAATACCGATGAATTGCTAAGGCAATATGACAGTGGAGAGCGAGATTTTATTCTGGCCAATTTATCGGATGCGTGTCTAACCGAACGATGTCTGGCGGCAATTAATCTCAGTCAATCTCACCTGGCTAATGCCAATTTGTCAGGATCTAACCTGCAACGGGCAAACTTGTCTGCCGCTGTACTAACTAAAGCAACCTTGTGGCGATCGAATCTGCATAGTGCTAGCCTGATGTCAGCCAACCTCAACGAAGCTAATTTGATTCGGGCGACACTCATCGGGATCGATGCAAATGGTGCATCCCTGCGAAAGACTGATTTACGATTGGCTAACTTACATGGTGCCAATTTGAGTCAAGTAAATCTCAGCGGTGCAGATTTGCGCTATGCGGATCTGACTGGGGTTAATTTACAAGGTGCGAACTTGAGTCGGGCTAATTTCACTGGTGCAAATTTGGCTCAAGCAGATCTACGCGGGGTAATGTTGCACAACACAATTTTTGAGAATACGGATCTGAGTGATGTTTCGTTAATTGATGTGGATTTGAGTCAAGTCGATCTGCGCTATGCAATTTTGAAGTAGGTGGATAGTGAATAGTGGATAGTGAATAAAAACACCTGACTTTAAGCGGAAGCCAGGTGTTTTTAGTTCATACAGATACGTTTTACCAACCAGGTTTGTAGGTTGGTTTTCATTCTTCAACCCAACCTACATATCCTTGCTCAACATCTAGATCTAGACGACAAATCAAAGAGATTCAAACGCTGCGGTAAAGCCAATTAATGTTATACATTCGTCGGTGAGGTCTTCGGCATCACTGACGTTTTCGATCTGATATTCCATAATCCGTCGTTCGTCACCATGCATCTTTTTTGATGATAGTAATGTGGCTGGATATTTGGCGACAAGGGTTTTAAAAGCTGTGCCGTTTATTTTCCAATCGTCAGCGGAGCAGTTGATAGTGATTTTCCACATTAATTTAGAGGATAAGGATTAGGGATTAGAGGCTATGGATTAGAGTATGGAGAGGGAAGAGGGATAGTAAGGTGTGTTGGGTTTCATTCTTCAACCCAACCTACAGATCTATTCCCTATTCCCTATCCCAACTACCCCGTATTTCTCATCCCAGCGGCAATCCCATTAATGGTGAGCAGTGCGCCATCGAGGAGTTCTTTCTTGCTGTAGCGAGAATAGATCATGCCTGCGCCGCCGTGTTGACGAAGGCGTTTGAGCAGGGAGACCTGGAGGAATCCCAAGGGGACGATGCTACCATTTCGGAGTTGAATCGAGCGTTGGAGTTCGGGATTGTCATCCAGGAATTTTTCGTGCCCAGAGATCCGCAGTACCATATCACGGACGAGATTGTACTCATTGGTGATCCGATCGAATAATACTTCAAACTGCTGTTTATTATCTGGATGGGATAGTTCCTCCATATAGTGACGGGCGATTTGGAGATCGACTTTGGAGATGGTCATTTCTACTTTGGAAATAGCCATGCGGAAAAATGGCCATTTGCGATAGAAGCCTTGGAGTAGCTCAAAGTTTTCGCCAGGAGCCTCCGCGACAAATTCTTGGAGGGCGGCACCGACACCATACCAGGATGGCAGCAGGAAGCGGCTTTGCGTCCAACTAAATACCCAGGGAATGGCGCGCAGGCTGGCTAGATCGCGCTTACCACCGCGACGGGCGGGACGGGAGCTGATTTGGAGATGACTAATTTCGTCGATCGGGGTAACTTGATGAAAGAAGTTGACGAGATCGGGACAATCGTAGACTAGAGCACGATAGTGAGTGCGAGATCGATCGGCGAGGTCTTCCATCACCTCATTCCAGGGTTCGATATCATCGACACCACCAGACATTAAGCTAGTTTTGATTACTGCACTAGCTACCTGTTCGAGATTATAGAGAGCAAGTTCGGGGAGGGAGTATTTAGAAGCTAGGACTTCGCCCTGTTCGGTAATCTTGATCCGCCCATTAATACTCTGTCCTGGTTGGGCTAAAATCGCCTCATGGGATGGGCCACCGCCCCGACCCACACTTCCCCCTCTGCCATGAAAAATCCGTAGCTTGACGGCAAATTTCTCGGCGATCGATTGGAGAGCTTTTTGGGCTTTGTGGATTTCCCAGTTGCTACTGAGGAATCCGGCATCTTTGTTGCTATCGGAATAACCCAGCATTACCTCTTGGAGATTGGGGACTAAGCCAGGAATGGCATTCGCAGGGGTTGGTTGATAGCCGCCAGTGAGGGCGGATCGATAGAGGTGCAACTCAAATAGCGACTGCATCACAATCGGAGCTTTTTTGAGATCTTCGACGGTTTCAAATAGGGGTACTACCTGGATACTGGTAATGCCCGTCGCTGGATCGTACAGTCCAGCTTCCTTGGCTAATAGCAAGACTTCGAGAATGTCACTGACATCCCGATTCATACTAATTACATAAGTTTGGCAAATTTCAGGGCCAAATTCCTGATGGAGCCGCCGCAACATCCGAAATGTTTCGACAGTTTCGACGGTTTTGGGTGAAAAGGGCAGTTCGCCTGGAATTAGCGGGCGACGGGTTTGGAGTTCTTGCACCAGCCAGGTGACTCGATCGGCCTCTGAGAGGTCGTGATAGGATTGGGGCAATACCTGGAGATAATTGGTAATTTCGGCGATCGTATCGGCATGATGGCTACTCTCTTGGCGAATATCTAGTTGGGCGAGATTAAAGCCGTAAATTTCCACCTGACAAATCAATGTTTCCAAGGCTTGGCAAGTTAAACCAGTTTGCTGCAAGCTTTGGCGAATTAAGCCTAATTCCTTCAGGAAATCCGCACCGGAATGGTAGCAAGTATGGGGGTTTTGTTCGGTTTTGGGCAACTGCAAACTATCCCAATCAGCTACTTGGCGAGATCGATCGAGGGTATTAGCAAGTCGCTGAATAATATAGGTAAGTTTGAGTCGATAGGGTTCTTGGCGATAGCGAATTGCTAGCTCGTCATAGATTTCTGGAAAGTGGGCTTTGTCTTGTTCCAGGGATTCTAATAGGGCTGGTAAAACATTACTCCAATGGAGGGAAAGACTCAAAGAATTTGTCAATCCACGAGTTGATTTAATGTATTTTTTGAGAACGATTCCGCGCTGATAGCAGGCAGTTTGCCAGGTGATTTTGGGCGTGACGGAAGGATTGCCATCTCGATCGGATCCGACCCATGAGCCAAACCGACAGAAGCGATTGCTAGGTGGCGTGAGGTGGGGAAAAGACTGTTTGAGAGCCAGACTCAATCTTTGGGATAGCTTGGGAATTGCATCAAATAAAACTTCCTCAAAGTAGTGGAGTGTATAGTCTACCTCATCCAATACCGTCGGCTTGAATTGATGTAACTCATCCGTCCGCCACCACAACAAGATTTCTTCGAGTAATTGTTCTTCTAGCTCGGTGACTTCCCACGAAGATGTAATTCCCAGATGCCCCATGTCTTCCTCCGCTCGATCGAGTTTTTCGAGGATTTGGGCGACACGGCGTTGTTTATCACGGATGGTGTGGCGCACAATCTCCGTGGGATGGGCGGTAAAAACTAAACCGATGTCTAACTCATCAAATAATCTTTGGACCTGTTGTGGTGGCACTCCAGCAGCTTTGAGCAGTGGAAATAGAGCCGTAAAGGTGCCGCGATCTTTCTGGGGTGAGCCAGAAGCTTGCCAATTTTTTTCGAGTAGCCCTGCGCCTAATGGTGGAATATTTTCTGAGTGTGAACTAGCTGCTGGATCGGGAGAAATCGGCTCGGCATAATGCATCGACAACTTGAGAGCTAGCTTTTGTTCGCACTGCTCGTAGTGCTGCTCAACAATATTAATCAATTGAAAGTAGAGTGCAAAAGCGCGGGCGGCGCGAATTGCATCTTTGAGATCTAGTTGCTCAATCAGTTGGTGCACTTCTGGTGATAGCGGCTCTAAGGCACTACCATCTGACGAACACAGATCGCGTAATTGATTGAGCAGATTGACTAAATCTTGGCCGCAGGCATCCCGTAGTACTCGTTCCCACAAGTCTTCGATTACCTTGAGTCGATGGGTTAGTAATAGATTAGATGATGATGTGACCATCAATTCTGGTTCCGAAAGGTGGGCTAGCGGATGCATATTACAGTTGCTCGCGGTATGGATTTAGGGATTAGGCGTTGGGGATTAGGCTTTAGGCTCTAGGCTTTAGGCTGTGAGTTGGATCGTAGGTTTAGGCACGAGCTTTAGTCTGTCGTAGATATTTCAGTGACAGGAAGATGTAATATGGGCAGCCTGTCACCACGAAAGATTTCCTCACTAGCTAATCCTAACTGTTCGAGCAAACCGCTGGCAGTATTGAGCGTAACGATCGCGATCAACCAAGGGGTCGCGGCGAGGCTAACGAGTAGGGATGGGGAGACAACAGGTGCTGATGATACTGACATAGTGACCTAGTAAATTCCAGATAAGCTAATTTTAAAGGTTTTGCGACCTGTTCAGGAGAATTATGTGTCTAGATTTGAGCCTTTATCATAATAACCCTTGTTAAACCACAAAGTAGCTGAAGTGAATGGTGAATGGTGGATGGTGGATGGTGGATGGTGAATCTGTGCGGTTTATTTCTTGGGTGGGAAGGGAGTAAATCAAAAAAACTCAAAAAAAATTATTGGCAATGTTAATTTCCATAGGTCGATGAGGGTAATTTAAGTAGAGAGGAATCAAATAGCCAAATAATTCCGGTCAAGATCGATCGAGAACTATCAAAACTATCTTCCATCAATTTTCTAGACTTTACTTCCATCAAATTATCCTACCGTCTTCGCTACTTTTCCCCAGTGGCATATTCCAGGCTATGAGTAACAAATTTATATGCTTAATCGATTAAAAAATCTATTTCCTCGGCGAGGTAAAGGGGTGGCGATCGAACTTGGATCCGAACGGATCAATATTGCCCAACTCCATAAAAAAGGTGCCGATCTTACCCTCAAACATCTCTGCTCCGCTGAAGTTCCCGAAGGAATTTTTGAAGAAGGCAGAATTGTCAATACCCAAGAACTAGGCGATCTGATTCGCGCTACTTTGGCTGAGAATAAAATTCAGGCTACCCATGTCTCTACCTCTGTACCAATGCGGGAAGCAACGATCAAGTTAATTCCCTTGCCAGCAGAATTGAACGATCGAGAAATCCGCGATCTAATTCTCAATCAAGAGGCAGCATTATATTTACCATATCCCCGTGAAGAAGTCGATCTCGACTATCAAAAACTTGATTTGATCGTAGACGAAGACGGTTTGGATAAAGTCCAAGTAATGTTGGCAGCAACTCGAAAAGAAATCACTGATAGTTATATCGAAACTTTTCAATATGCTGGACTAAAAGTAAAGACACTAGAAATTAGTAGCTTTTCAGTCTTACGCACGATCAAAGAACAACTTCGCCAATTTGCCCCCCAAGAAGCGGTAGTTCTGATTGATATCGAATTCGATTGTACTGAAATTGCGATCGTCGTCAATGGTATTCCTCAGTTTAATCGAACTGTACCGATCGGCACTTTCCAGCTCCAAGAAGCTTTGAGCAGTGCAATGAATCTACCTGTGACTAGGAGTTCCGAAGCCCTGCAAGATATCACCATTCCCGATATTCCCGTCAGTAGCCTGAATACCAGCGCGAATATGACTAGTATTAATCCTGGCATGGCAGCAATGATGCGAATCCTCGCTGAACTAGCGGATGAAGTCCGTCGCAGTATCGACTTCTATATGAGTCACAACGGCCAAGACTTCAAGCTCGAACAACTGCTCCTGGCTGGTCCAGGCGGTGGAATGGGACAGCTCGATCTGTTCTTTACTCAGCGATTGAGTATTCCCACTACCCAAGTCGATCCCATCGGCGGACTGGGTTTAGAGCCAGAAATGGACATCCCCATCAGTCAACGACCTGGACTCGGAGTAGTTCTAGGCTTAGGAATGCGCGAGGTCTAAAATATGTATAGTATCGATATCAATTTACTGCGTGAGCGGGCTGAATTTCAGACAGACCACCCAACTGAGTTCACAGGGGACAGATCCATTGCACCCCGCAAGTATAGCAAAATACCGATGTTCGTCGGGGTGGGAGTCGCAGCACTAGCTCTGCTCGCCACTGGTGGCGGTTATTTGTGGCTAGGCGACCAGACTGCCCAACTTGAAGTCAAACAAAAGGATCTAGACGCAAAACTCGGTAGCCTCAAAGCTCAAGATGCGCGGCTAGCCGAAATCAATGGCAAAGTAGCTCAAGTTACTGAGGAAAGCCAGTCCTTTGCTAGCGTCTTCAACCAGATTCAACCCTGGTCTGCTGTGCTGCAAGATTTGCGGGAAAGTATTCCCCAAGGCGTGCAGATTGGTAGTATCGTTCAAACTGAAATCAAAGGAACTGCGGCTCCAGCAACGGCGGTACCCGCACCAGTTAAAGGTGGTTTAGTCGCAAAAATCTCTACCCCACCCAACCCTGAAGCTAAACCAGGCACTCCGGCACCAGCAGCAACAGCAGCTACTCCAGCCCCAGCAGGCGGGATTACCACTTATCCTACCTTGGAAGATTCGATCGCTGCCAAATTCCCACCTGGTGGCAAAGCGGCAACTCCACTTGCTCCAGCAGCTCCATTGGCTGCTGATGTACCAACCACCAAGCTAGATATTACTGGCACAGCCAAATCCTTTGATGAGGTCAACAACTTCATCCTGACTCTCAAGCAATCAGCTTTCTTCAATCCTGACGAAACCCAATTGCTCAGTACTAGTATGATGGCACCGATTACGGTCGAGCGGATCAAACCTCCAGTAGCCGAACCACTCACCACTGCCACAGGCACCCCAGTGATCCCTGCTAAACCGAATAAATTAGAAGTGCGCTTAGTTGAATACAAGATTCAGACTACACTCAAACGCATCCCTGCGGCAGATCTAATGGGCGAATTGGAACGCAAAGGTGCTGTCGGATTGGTAGCTCGACTCAAAAGTCTTCAACAACAGCAGGTGATCAAATGACATATAACAGCGATTTAATCGAAAGCGATTTAGTTAGTAACACATCTTTTATTTCTGCACCAACTTACCCATCGGTATTTGGGATTACTTTCAGTCCAGCCATAGTTGGCATCTGTATTGCCACCGTCGGGCTGGGTATTTCTGGCTATTTTCTGATCACCTCTTTGCAACCGCAACTAGCTAAAAATCAGGAACTAGAAGCCAAACTATCTGAAACTCAAAACCAAATTCAGCAACGCAAAGATAACGCTCAAAAAATTGCCGCCGCTGAACAAAGTCTGGATAGGGCTAACGCTCAGAAACAAGTAGTCATGGGACTATTTGCCAGTGATAAAAAGATGGATACCCTCCTACTAGATCTCAACAAACTAATAAATATCCGCCAAGGAGAACTCCAAAAATTCTCGCCAGATGCACCTGTCGCTGGTGGCGGTAGTAGCGGTGCGGCTGTTGTCACAGACAGTTCACTAGGTGCCCCACTCAACGGCAAAATCAAACGCAAAGGTGTGAGTATCGCCGTCAAAGGCAACTTTGAACAAGTTCAATCGATCTTACGCACGATCGAAAGATTGGATCAATTGCTAATTGTCAAAGATTTTAAGGCGGATGTGGATAAGGGAACTCAGAAGATAGTAGTAGACGCTCAGGGGAAACTCATTCCTCAACCTGAAGCTGCGATCCAAACTTCCTTCAAAATCCAAGCCATCATCCCGCTGAATCCAGCCGAACAAGCTGCCGCAGCTCCACCCCCACCCCCACCTAAAAAGTAAGCCAGAACTAGTTGACAGTTAAAAAACTTCTACCATCAAGAATCGCCATAACTGACTACCAGCCATTAAATTAACCCCCGTAAATATTTTCCTGGAATAGGAGATCTAAAAAGTGAGCAAACGTAAAAATATCATTACTAGTATTGTCATGGGTAGCGCGGTTGCCGCACTATCTGCAACT
>CASBPY010000091.1 GCA_949127675.1 Synechococcales cyanobacterium PMM_0072 | reverse complement strand
CGATAGCCTCTTGTAAGGAACTTAATCTAAAATTAGCTCAGTACAAGGATCTGTAGGTTGGCTAGAGCAGAGCGAAACCCAACACACTCAGTTATCAGATAGCAATATACTCACAAATTAGTTCCGATGAGCAAAACCGTATTTATTACTGGAGCATCCACTGGTATTGGACTAGCTACCGCACAATTATTTCAGCAGCAAGGTTGGAACGTAGTTGCGACGATGCGTGCTCCCGAAAAATCTACTGCATTTACTGACACGCCAAATGTGCTGTGCCTAGCTCTGGATGTGACTAAAGTAGATACAATCCATGCTGCAATCGATCGAGCAATTGCCCAGTTCGGGACGATCGATGTAGTCGTCAATAATGCTGGATACGCGCTAATCGGTGCGTTTGAAGCTTGCGAAATGTCAGATATTCGCGGTCAATTTGAGACGAATGTATTTGGATTGATGGAAGTTACCCGCGCAATCTTGCCACATTTTCGGCTCCGCAAACAGGGGGTGTTAGTGAACGTGGCATCAGTTGGCGGTAGAGTCACCTTCCCGATTTATAGCCCTTACCATGCCACAAAATGGGCGATAGATGGCTTCTCCGAGTCGTTGCAATATGAATTGCGCCAGTTCAACATTAAAGTCAAAATCATCGAACCTGGCGCGATTAAAACTGATTTCTATAGTCGATCGATTACAGTTGCCAAGCAAGCCGGATTGACTGTCTATGATGACTATATCCAAAGAACTTTACCCCAAATGGATCGAGCTGGGAAAGAAGGGTCTTCGCCAGAAGTGACTGCCCAAGCTATTTATAAAGCTGCAAGCGATGGTACTTGGAAGTTGCGATACCCCGCTGGTGGTAATGCGGGTTTATTATTGGGATTGCGAAAATTATTACCAGATGCTTGGTTTACGGCATTGATCCGCCGCAGTATCGAAAAATAGACCAGGATTTGCCGCATTTAGTGGATTAGGTTGCTGTTATGGATCGTATTCCCTTTCACCTTTCCCCTCTTCCTCATTGCTAAACTGTTACAACCCAACAAATTACCTATCCCAAACTCGCTAAATAAATTACCCTTAGAAAAGGTACTCATATATCGAAATCGTATTAGACGGGGAAAACTGGCTATGCACCTAAGCGAAATTACCCATCCAAACCAGTTGCACGGTTTATCTGTTCGGCAGTTAGAGCAAGTTGCTCTGGAAATCCGGGAAAAACATCTTCAGACAGTAGCCGCTAGTGGTGGGCATTTAGCCCCTGGATTGGGTGTCGTCGAGCTAACCTTGGCACTGTATCAAACATTAGATCTTGATCGAGATAAAATCGTTTGGGATGTTGGACACCAAGCTTATCCTCATAAATTAATTACGGGTCGATACAATCGTTTTCACACGCTCCGGCAGAAGGACGGGATTGCTGGCTATCTCAATCGCAAAGAGAGCAAATTCGATCATTTTGGGGCGGGACACGCTTCTACCAGCATTTCTGCGGCATTAGGGATGGCGATCGCCCGTGACCTCAAGGGCGAACATTTTAAATGTGTAGCAGTGATTGGCGATGGCGCACTTACAGGGGGGATGGCTCTCGAAGCGATCGATCATGCCGGACATTTGCCCAAAACCAATCTGTTGGTGGTGTTAAATGACAATGAGATGTCGATCTCTGCCAACGTGGGCGCAATTCCCCGTTATCTGAACAAATTGCGCGTCAGTGCGCCGATTCAGTTCCTCAGTGACAATATCGAGGAACAGCTCAAGAATATTCCGTTCGTGGGTGAAACAATCTCACCAGAACTCGCACGGGTGAAGGAAGGGATGAAGCGGCTAGCCGTGCCTAAAGTCGGTGCCGTATTTGAAGAACTAGGCTTTACTTACATTGGCCCTGTAGACGGTCACAATCTGGCAGAATTGATTAGTACCTTTGAAGGTGCCCACAAGCATCCTGGGCCAGTCATGGTGCATGTTGTCACCAAAAAAGGCAAAGGCTACGAGATCGCCGAGCTGGATCAAGAAGGCTATCATGCTCAAAATCCGTTTAATTTAGCCACAGGTAAAAGTGCCCCTGCGACGAAACCCAAACCACCCACATATTCTAAGGTATTTGCCGATACCCTGATCACTCTAGCTAAACACAATCCCAAAATCGTGGCAATTACGGCGGCAATGGGTACGGGTACAGGCTTAGACAAATTTCAGACCAAGTTTCCAGATCGATATCTAGATGTCGGAATTGCCGAACAACATGCGATTACTTGTGCTGCTGGGTTAGCAACGGAAGGGATGCGTCCAGTCGCCGCGATTTATTCCACGTTCTTGCAACGGGCATTTGACCAAATCGTTCATGACGCAGCAATTCAACAGCTACCTATATTCCTGTGTCTCGATCGAGCTGGTATCGTCGGTGCTGATGGTCCCACCCACCAAGGGATGTATGATATTGCTTATCTGCGCTGTATCCCCAACATGGTGCTGATGGCTCCCAAGGATGAGGGCGAATTGCAGCGAATGGTAGTCACCGGAATTAACTATACCGCAGGTCCGATTGCCATGCGTTACCCCCGTGGCAATGGTTATGGCGTACCATTAATGGAAGAAGGCTGGGAAGAACTACCGATCGGCAAAGCTGAAATCCTCCGACAAGGTGATGATGTGCTGATGATTGCCTACGGTTCGATGGTACATCCAACGCTCCAAGCCGCTCAACTTCTCAATGAGCATGGCATTTCTGCAACAGTTATCAATGCGCGGTTTGCTAAACCATTAGACACCGAATTATTTGCGCCCCTAGCTCGGAAAATCGGCAAAGTGGTAACAGTCGAAGAAGGCTGTCTGATGGGTGGTTTCGGCTCCGCAATCGCCGAATCATTGATGGATCTCAATGTCGTGGTACCAATCAAACGAATCGGTGTACCAGATATCCTAGTGGAACATGCGACTCCTGATGAGTCATTAGCTAGTCTCGGTTTAACTAGCGACAAAATCGCCGATACAGTCCGCAATGCTTTCTTTAGTGAAAAGCCTGTAGCTGTTAGTGTTTAACAACTAAACTCAATTTTTGCTAGCTGAATCACTCAGATATCATTGATGGATATTGAGAATTTAGCTAGCTTTTTAGGATTATTTTATTCCTCGTAATGAAAACGCGCCTGAAGAAAAATAATCCGGTTAGCATCAATTTGATATAACAATCGATGTTCTAAATCGATCCGTCGAGACCAAGTATTTGGGGCAATGTATTTTAATGGTTCAGGTTTGCCAATACCTGTAAAAGGATCGCCATTAAGAATATCAGCAGCCCTGACTTTTCACGTTAAGTCTAAAGCCCAGTAAGGGAGAGGATCGTAGCGGCAGGAGATTTTTAGAGGTACAGTAGATAAAACTACACGGTAGAGGTCAAAAAAATGCTCGAATGGTGG
>CASBPY010000090.1 GCA_949127675.1 Synechococcales cyanobacterium PMM_0072 | reverse complement strand
GCAGACTAAAAAATCTAGTTCTTTTTCTTGATCCAGCTAAATATCTGTGCGACTGTCAACTCGATCGCGGTAGCAAATGCTGGTACGGGCAGAATGATAGTAGGCTCGTCGATAATTTGGAAAGTTCGATCGGGCATACAGATAAAGATAGATCGATCGTTAGGATCTATTAACCAGCCCATTTGTGTTCCATGAGCCAAACAGTGACTAATATTCTTTAGAACTTTGGTAGTACTTTGTTCGGGAGAAAGTATTTCAATTGTCCAATCAGGTGGAATACTAACGACATTTTGAATATCCCCATTCTCATCATAGGAAATATTAGCCTCTTCAAAAACCACTACATCGGGCACAACAGCTCGGCCACCAAAACTACACCGAAGTTCGGGAAAGGCTTGAGCTACCTCTGTTTCTCTCCACGCAAGAGTAAGTTCCAAGAACAAACGACCCTGAATAACACTATGTTGAGTTTGAGGCATAGGTTTCTGAATAATTTCGCCGTCAATATATTCACTAGCTGGCTTGGTATCTGGCAGCTCCAAGAATTCTGCTAGGGTAGTTTGTCTAACTGGGGTCTGAACCATTTGTGACATGCTCCAAAAGTCTTACTTATATTATGCCTCAAGGCTCGATGTTGATAATTGCCATCATCGCAGCCATTTTAGAAGGCGAATTGATTTAAGCTGGTATCGCTAGCGATGGTTCTTTTAACCTTATCGCTGACAGAGGATTCACTTTTTAAATTACTTCAAATTCTCAGGAAATCTATCGGACAATGAGTAGTTTGGAAAGTGGGTATTGCTCAGGGATTCAACCACGAAATAAACTGGCAGAATTTACACGGTTATAAACATTGAGCTATTATTCGATCGCGAAATAAATGTTTAACCCTCAATATTGATAACGTCAGCAATGCCCACCCTACGTTTGGCGATCAATCTAAAATATTAACTTATTGGTGTCATTAAATATCTAATATAATCGCTCGATAATAAAAATCTTACCTACCAAGCACAATCTACATCATAATCTTTAAAGGCTGAATCAGCACTTAACAAGATTAATCGATCGGCGATAGCCTGTGCAATTAATATTCGGTCAAATGGATCTCGATGATAAAATTGTAACGTTTGGAGAACTGCGAGATGTTCTAACTGGATTGGTAATAGTTGAATGTCGCTAGGAATCAGCTTCTGGGAAATCAGATCCGACAAAGGTATACTCAGGTTCAATTTACCCAAACTACTCTTGATAGTCATTTCCCAAATACTTGCAATACTGACAAATAGCTCATTGGTTTCATCAACGATGATCGACTGCGCCCGATTGCTGAGTTGGGGATTGTTTTCAAGCAACCAAATCAGCGTATGAGTATCGAGTAAATATCGCATTACATGTATTCCTCGAAATCAGCCAATGGCGCATCAAAGTCTTCGCTCATGCTAATTAAGCCTTTCGCGCAGCCTAAAAGTTCTTGGCGACTGATACGAGGTGCTGCTAGAGTAGTAGCATTGACATTGACATTGACATAGATATTAAGTCTCTCGACCAATCTTCCCATCACACTAAGTTGCTCGGAGGGATCTAATTGATCGATTTCTGTTAAAACTTGTTGCAAGAGAGGAGTCATAAACTTTCTGTAGCTCTGCAATACCAGATTAACTCATTGCTTAAAATATAGCAAAGCCCCTGATAGACGAGATCGAATCTCACGAGATCGATATTTTAGACTGAATTTATGACATGATCTTGTCGATCTACTTCCAGAATTAAGACTCGATTGTTGGGTTGGGCATTGATTTAGTTAAATCTATAATCATACGATCGAGATGTTCCCGTTCTGTACGCAATTCGCTAAGATCGTTGTATAGCTCTTGGTCTAGTTTTACCAGAAATGGTTGATGTGTAAATCGACCCAACCAAATTAATTCCCCTTTAGTCCTTAACTATCCCCAACCCCTAACCCCTAGCCCATGCCATCTATTATCGTTGATAGCAAAAACCGTCTCACAGATTTGATCAAGCGTTATCGCGATCGAGTTGACTATCTGGCGATTAGACTAGAAGAGTCCGAAGGGACGGATATTCTGATTCGTGGTGATAAGGTCGAAACTCTGAGCGAAGATCTAGCGATCGGTGGACAGGTTCGAGCGTGTTATAAAGGTGGCTGGGGGTTTGCGAGTTTCAATCGGTTGGAAACTTTGGCAGACAGAATTGAAGAAGCGATCGCGGCGGCGCGAATTATCGGCGAAGATGAGACTATTCTGGCACCGATCGAGATTATTCAGACTAGTTGTAGTTTACCGTTGACTGGCACCGATCCGCGTCAGATTCCGATCGCCAATAAGAAGAAATTGTGCGAACACTATAACCAAATTTTACAGACTACCGATCGGCGAATTGCAACAACTTCTGTCCGATATGGGGATTGTGCTCAACACATTGTCTTGGCGACTTCTGAAGGTACGCTGATCGAGCAGTCGTGGATTGATATGGAGATTCGGTTTGCCGCGACAGCTCGGAATGGCGACACCGTTCAAACTGGACGGGAAACCCTTGGTTCTCGCAAAGCCTATGAAGATCTAATTGGACTCGATCGACAGGTAGAAAGTGCTGCTCAACGTGCTGTATCTGCCCTATTCCTGCCACCTGTAAAGGGTAATGCTTATACAGTTGTGATCGACCCCATTTTGACAGGTTTATTCGTTCATGAGGCATTTGGACACCTTTCGGAAGCTGATTCGATGTACGAAAATCCTGACTTGTTGGAAGTGATGACAATGGGCAGACGTTTTGGCTCCAAGGAGTTGCAAATCTTCGATGGTGCTGCACCAGCAGGACATCGTGGTAGTTATTTGTATGATGACGAAGGGACTCCTGCCACAACCACTCAACTGATTAAAGATGGCGTATTGACTGGAAGGTTGCACTCACGGGAGACTGCTGGGAAATTGGGCGAAGTGGCGACGGGGAATTCACGGTGCTTGAATTATCATTATCCCCCGATCGTGCGGATGACGAATACTTGGATCGATCGCGGGAATACCCCCGTTGCAGATCTCTTTTCAGGGATTAAAGAAGGTGTATATGCCCGCAATTGGTTGGGGGGCATGACCAATGGTGAGATGTTTACATTTAGTGCGGGTGAAGCTTGGATGATTCGGGATGGGGAAATCGCTGAACCAGTGCGGGACGTAACTCTTTCTGGGAACGTGTTCAAAACTTTGCAGGATATTGAGGGCATCGGCGATGATTTTGAGTGGGATGAGTCTGGCGGGTGTGGCAAAGCTGGACAAGGTGGTTTGGCGGTTGGGGTAGGTGGCCCAAGTCTCCGAATTCGCGATGTTGTCGTTGGTGGAGAAGGGGATGCCGAAGATGATGATTAATTAGTGAATGGTGAATGGTGGATGGTGAGATCTGTAGGTTGGGTTGAAGAATGAAACCCAACACCCAACACCCAATGGCTTCGCTCTCGCCGATTCCCTCCTTTGACTCTTGGAAGAGGATCTTTTGGGTTTGGAATTAGAGAAAAGGGGTAAAATTAAGTACAAAGCCTAAATTTTTGAAGATTCCTTTATGACTGTGAGTGCCAATCCCAACGCTGATTTGCCACTGGGCGATAGAACTACTTTTGATGCGATTATTATCGGTTCGGGGATTGGTGGGCTGGTAACGGCGACTCAGTTGGCGGCGAAGGGTGCGAAGGTATTGGTGTTGGAGAGTTATCTGATTCCTGGTGGGAGTTCTGGCTATTTCGATCGAGAGGGGTATCGATTTGACGTTGGTGCTTCGATGATTTTTGGGTTTGGCAAGCAGGGTACGACCAATTTATTGACTCGCGCCCTGGCGGCGGTGGGCGAAACGATCGAGACAATTGCCGATCCGGTGCAGGTGCAGTATCATTTACCCAATGATTTAGATATCAAGGTTCATCAAGATTACGAGCAATTTTTACAGGAATTATTTGTTAAATTTCCGAATGAAGCAACGGGGATTCGGAAATTTTATGATGAGTGTTGGCAGGTATTTAATTGTCTGAACCAGATGGATTTATTATCCCTAGAAGAGTTGCGATATTTAACCCGTGTCTTCTTTCAACATCCAGGGGCTTGTCTGGGTTTAGTTAAGTATTTGCCGTTGAATGTCGGAGATATTGCCCGTAAGTATATTAAAGACCCTGCTGTCCTCAAATTCATCGATATCGAGTGTTATATTTGGTCAGTTGTACCTGCGGAAATGACTCCGATGATTAATGCGGGAATGGTCTTTTCTGACAGACATTATGGTGGTATTAATTATCCCAAGGGTGGTGTTGGTCAAATTGCTCAAAAGCTAGTCAATGGATTAGAAAAGGCTGGGGGCGAGATTCACTACAAGTCACGGGTGACAAATATCATCACCGAACAAGGCAAGGCAGTCGGGGTAACGTTGGCAAATGGGAAAACTTTTCACGCTAAAAAGATTGTTTCTAATGCGACACGGTGGGATACTTTTGAGCGGCTATTACCAGCCGCCGAAATGCCCAAGAAAGAGCAAAAATGGCAGCAGCGTTATCAGAAGTCGCCAGCTTTCTTAAGTCTACATTTGGGTGTGAAAGCTGAAGTTTTACCTGTCGGGACAGAATGTCACCATGTATTGCTAGAAGATTGGACCCAAATGGAGGAGCCAGAGGGGACAATTTTCGTTTCAATTCCCACTTTACTCGATCCGAGTTTAGCACCTGAAGGTTATCATATTATTCATACTTTTACGCCTAGTTGGATGAGTGACTGGGAAAACTTGAGTCCCAGTGAATATGAGGCAAAAAAGGAAGAACGTGCAGGTATAATGCTCGATCGATTGGAGCGCATTTTCCCTGGTTTAAATGTCGGTTTAGATTTTATGGAAGTTGGTACTCCGCGCACTCACAGACGCTTTCTAGGGCGGGCTGACGGGAGTTATGGGCCAATTCCCCGACGCAAGTTGCCAGGATTATTAAACATGCCTTTTAATCGCACTGCTGTATCTGGATTGTATTGTGTGGGGGATAGTACTTTTCCAGGGCAAGGTTTGAATGCAGTGGCGTTTTCAGGGTTTGCTTGCGCTCACCGGATTGCGGCTGATTTAGGCTTTTAATAGATAGACGAAAGATCCGTGTGTTAACTTGGGAAAACTAAGAATAAATAGTTATCAGGAAATCGGGTAAAAACCCCGCACTTCAGGGCGGCTTTCTAAACGAAAGCGCAGCTTGAGAAGTATGCGCTCAAGGATATCACGAAACGCTTGCCCTTGAGTACAAAGCTATGGTAGGATGTTGACCATAAGAAAACTCAGCTAACTTCTAGAAATGCTCGTATTTGAGTTTCGCACTTACGGAAAGCCAGCTCAATTCACAGCCATCGACGATGCTATTCGCACTGTTCAGTTTGTTCGCAACAAAGCGATTCGATACTGGATTGATGGGCATGGCAAGTCGGTCTACGAATTGAATAAATACTGTGCTGTATTAGCAGCAGAATTTCCGTTTGCAAAAGAACTCAACTCAATGGCGCGGCAAGCCGCAGCCGAACGAGCTTGGTCAGCAATTCAACGCTTTTACGACAACTGCAAAAAGCAAGTAGTCGGAAAGAAAGGATTCCCTCAGTTCCAACACGACAATCGATCGGTGGAATACAAGACTACGGGCTGGAAGTTAGCCGAGGATCGGAAATCGATTACTTTCACTGACAAGAAAGGAATCGGTAAATTGAAGCTTAAAGGTACTCGCGATCTCAACTTCTACCAACCCGACCAAATTAAACGGGTTCGATTAGTAAAAAGAGCGGATGGGTACTATGCTCAATTTTGCATCTCTGTTGATCGAACAGAGATTTTACCCGCCACTGGTAACACGATTGGGTTAGATGTCGGACTGAAAAGTTTCTACACTGACTCGAATGGTTTAGAGGTTGAAAACCCTAAATTCTATCGTGCTGGTGAAGTAAAGATGAAACGAGCGCAACGTTTGGTTTCTCGCAAGCCAAAAGGCACAAATAACCGTATTAAATCTCGAATTAAGCTAGGTAAAATCCACCTTAAAATAAGTCGGCAACGTAAAGACCATGCTGTAAAATTAGCGCGGTGCGTAATCAGATCCAACGATCTAGTAGCCTATGAAGATTTGAGAGTGAGAAACATGGTGAAAAACCATTGTTTAGCTAAATCGATTTCTGATGCGGGTTGGTATCAATTTAGAGTTTGGCTAGAGACATTCGGGCGCATATTTGGGCGAGTCACTGTTGCGGTGAATCCTGCTTACACGTCCCAAGAATGCTCTAGTTGCGGCGTAATTGTGAAGAAGTCACTGTCTACTCGCACCCACTCTTGTCAGTGCGGCTGTGTGCTAGATCGCGACCATAATGCCGCGCTCAACATATTGACCAAAGCAATAGGTACAGCGGGGCACGTTGGAACCTCGATCCTTGAGATCGTAAACGCTTCAGGAGACATACCCTCTACTTTCGTTGGTGAAAACCTGCGTGGGCAAGGTGCGTCGCTGAGTGAAGAATCCCCTCGCCTTTAGGCAGGGGAGTGTCAACTGTTTAATTTGGACTGAGTATGCTGAATATTGCCTCGATCGAACGTCTTCAACTGACAGCAGAAAGTATCTGTGAGTATGTGAGTACATCATCGTTGTTGGCACAGTTATTACGCCAACTGACGATCGATCGGATCTTATCAGAATGGAAACCAGCTTTACCATCTCGATCGATCCCAGCAGATTCAGAATTAGATCCAGATATTGAATCATCCATCGATCTTCAAGCACCAATTATAGACAACCAGACTAAATTACAACAATTTAAGCAAGAAAATTGGGGCAATAAAGTAGGCTCTTATTATCTCACTCGTAAAGTGCAGCTCGATCGAGTTATCTGTTCGATTATTCAAGTTGCTGACGGCACGATTGCTCAAGAATTATATTTTCGGATCTGTTCGGAGCCAAAAATATTTAGTAAGCTGGCGTTGAATTATTCCCAAGGAGCGGAATCTTTTGATGGTGGTAAAATCGGCCCAATTCCGATCTCCCAACTTCATCCCACAATCTCTACTCAACTATTGTTGCTCAAACCAGGCGAGATATCGCCACTATTTACGATCAATAATTTTTATATATTTGTCAGATTAGAACAAGTAGTTCCGGCGCAATTTGATGATCAATTACGCCAGATCCTTTTAGATGAATTATTCGAGCAGTGGTTGCAAGCAAAAATCGTCAGTGAGATCGGTAGTGTTTCGGTTCAGAGTGTTGAAACTGAGCTGAACTAATCAGTTATGTTTTGGACTAGTATACTCATCCGTTCTTTTGCCACAACTGCTTGAGGAAAAACCTTAATAGACTCAGCTTGAATTGAATCCATGAAATCATCATTATGACTAGGATCGTGATGGAATATCACCAATTTTTTCACCTGTGCAGCTTGGGCAACTTTCACCGCTTCTTGCCAAGTAGAATGTCCCCAACCAACCTTGCTAGTGCGGGGATGATTGTATTCTGCATCTGTATAAGTACAATCATAAATCAAGACATCAGCTCGATCGGCTAATGCTAGGATATTTTGATCGAGTCCATCACTAAAATGCTCGGTATCAGTAATATAAGCAACAGCATGATCTTGCCAGCTTACTCGATAGCCCATTGCGCCACCAGGATGATTTAATAATCCCGTCGTCACAGTCACATCGCCTAACTGAATCTTGTCGCCATAGTCGAGATTGTGGAACCGTAAATTGGCACCCATTACCTGTAATGGTACGGGAAAATTGGGCTGATTCATCTGATCGTGGAGACGGTGTTCGATTGTCACACCGTGGGGAATTACTCCACCATAAATATCAAATTCATTTCCCTCCATAAATGCTGGAGAAAAGAACGGAAAACCTTGAATATGATCCCAATGGGAGTGGGAGAAAAATAGATGTCCACTGACAGGCAGATCGCCCAACAGCGATTGCCCCAACACGTGAATTCCAGTTCCCGCGTCAAAAATCAGGCGATGACGATCAACTAACATCTCCACACAAGGCGTATTGCCACCGTATCGCACAGTAGTAGCTCCAGGACAAGCGATACTTCCGCGCACACCCCAGAAATTAATGATGAATTTGTCTTCCAGTGTTGACATCAATTTTTACGAAATTC
>CASBPY010000089.1 GCA_949127675.1 Synechococcales cyanobacterium PMM_0072 | reverse complement strand
GGATGGCAACTAATATCTAATTAGAACGACACTAAAACCAGTCCATTATAGATCGATTGTCTGCTCATAAATGTTTTCGGTACTTGGGATTATGTAGATTTAAGAGCCGATGTAAAATTGACGACAGGTGTGATCGAATCAGGATTTTAGTAGATATTTAACTAATTAAAAATATGTTTATCAAAGCAAAACGCTATATCGGTAAATATTTCAAGAAATCTAGATCTGTCAATAATAAACTACTTAATCCAGTTAGTCTGATTATAATTATAATCGTCGATCTTTTTATCCTATTCAATGTTTTTGCAGGATTGGATGATATTAGTCGCTGGCATATCAGCCCATCAGAAGCTTATCCTTGTATTTCTGAATGGAAAAACTACCGCGATCCCCAGCAGATGAGCGATCGAGACTATAAGATCATCGAATCATCCTTAAATCGTCAGTCGAGAGAAACTAGTCTTGATTTAAATAGTTTAGGCAATCAGAAAGATCGCTTAGGTAAAGTTTCTGATATCTGTCTCAACTATGATCAGTTAAAAGATCGAATAAATATTCCAGCCAATAAAACGATCTTCCAGAGTATTATTCAAAAGCAGAACAAGATTGCTAATCTTGAACAATCTAATACCAGTATTCGATCTCAATATGATTCCACCCTGCTCGAAAAGATTGCTGGACAGAAATCAGGTCAGTCAATTAATAACGTTAGTGCCGAAAAAGCTAAACAGACTCTAGCTCAAAATAAAACTAGTATTGCAAGTCTCAGAGCTGAGGTTGCTGTACTTAAAGAAAGCCTAATTAAGAAGCCAGAAAGTATTAATCTAATTAATGCTATTAACGATGAATCTAAATATCAATTCCTAACCAAAGAATATCAGAGTGCCTCTTTTTGGTATCCGAGTATTCAGTTAGTTCTTCAAGCACTATTTCTACTGCCACTACTAGCGATCGCATTGATAGTTCATCGGATTGCTGTGCAAAAAGAAGCTGGATTAGTTGCTCTGATTACATGGCATCTATTAGTCATCTTTTTTATTCCGCTACTACTGAAAATATTTGAATTTCTCCAAGTTGGAGTACTTTTTCAGTTCTTACTAGATATCATAGTTAAACTACTTGGAGGTCTACTTTTCCTTGTCAGTTATCTCTATATTTTTATCATCCCACTGGTTGGATTTGGACTGATTAAACTATTTCAGCGATTTACGCCTACTAGTAAAATTCAGGACGTAATGAGTATGAGATTTCAAAATCAGCTCTGTCTAAATTGTGCCAAGCGAATTCGCCCTCAAGATGCTCATTGTCCCCACTGTGGTTATGATCAATATATTGAATGTCAAAGTTGTCATCAGGCGACTTATAAACATTTAGCCCATTGCAAACACTGCGGATCGTTGCAAGAACCAATTTCTTTATCTGACAATTTACCGATTGGAAATAACCAGTAGTAGATGGCTTAAATTTACCGACTATCGATTGAGAGGTCGTGGATCGTGGATCGTGAATAGTGGATCGTGTTAGATAGATTGAATTTAGCTGAAACAATAGTGGATCTATTTATGCCGCTCTGTCCTAAAAAAAAGGTAGGGGTAATTCATGAATTACCCCTACCTTTCTTATTATCTAAAAACTATTCACTATTCACTAATTCACAATGGTCGATAGGTGCGGTAATTAATGCTGGGGAAGATATTGTCCATCGTTTCGACTTTCTCTAGCCAACCACTATCGACCTTACCCTCTTTGAGTTCATCATACAGCTTGTGGAAACGGACTAGATGCGATCGAGTCCGTCGAATCGCATAAGGTACCATTGTTCCAGTTCGCATGATAAATGCCCAGTCGGAAGACTGCGCCAGGAGTAATTCCCGTGCGGCTTGATTGAGTGCCCGCCATTGCAATTCATCGGCTGGTTCCATCCGAGCTAGCTCGATCATCCGTTCCGCGCCTTTGTGGAGATGAGGATAGACCCAAGCATTGGTTTCATTCAACCAGTACTCGTGGAAGCCCTTGTAGCCCCAGCTAGACTGAGATGGACGACAGACTTGTTGGGTGGGTTGGGCGCGGAGGTAGTCTGCCAGATGGGTCATCTGATAGGTGTTTTGGTCGTGCCAAGATTTGCGGAAGAAATAATCGATGAACCACGGGCCTTCATACCACCAGTGACCAAATAATTCGGCATCATAGGGTGAAACAATCAGCGGTGGGCGAGGCATCATCCCCGCCAGATTTGTGACCTGTTGCTGGCGATTGTACATGAAATTCTGGGCGTGGTCAGCAGCTTTTTCCTTTGCCCAGTAGGGGTCGTAGAGAGCTTTGTCGCCGCCAGTTTTGGAAGTAATTTTGTGATATTTGATCCCGATGTTCTTGCGTTGACCATTGGGCATGATATACGGCTTGATATAGTCGTAGTCAGCATCCCAGCCCAAATCTTTGTAGAATTCTCGATATTCTGGTGCGCCAGGATAACCGACCATCGATGACCAGACTTGTTGGGAGGACTCTTGATCACGCCCGAATGCGGCAACTCCAGACTCAGTGAAGATCGGTGCGTAGTTACCAAAGCGAGGACGGGGACGGGCATACATGATCCCATGTCCGTCGGTGAGGAAGTAGCGCAGACCAGCATCCGCCAGCATCCGCTCCAGTCCTTCATAGTAGGCGCACTCTGGTAGCCAGATCCCCTTTGGTGCCCGTCCAAAATTTTCTTCGTAATGTTCACAGGCGACGCGCACCTGTGCCCACACTGCTTCGGGGTACATTTTCATCAACGGTAAATAGCCGTGAGTCGCACCGCAGGTAATGATTTCGAGATTATTACTATCTAAAAATCCTTTGAACGCACCGATTAAGTCTCGATTGTGTCGTTCCCAAGTTTTGCGAATTGCGGCGAATTCTTTGACATAATACTCTGCTAAGTACTTGAGATGCCCGTTGTCTTTGTTGGTATCAATCTCTTTGAGGGCTAATTCTTCTAGCTTGCCCAAATGCTCATCATAGCGGTCTTGTAGCAGCGGGTCTCGGAGCATCGACACCAGTGGTGGAGTCATGCTCATCGTGATTTTGAAATCGATTCCGTCCCGTTTTAATCCCTCAAAAACGTGGAGCAGCGGAATATAAGTCTCTGTGATGGCTTCATACAGCCATTCTTCTTCGAGAACGAAGTCGCTCTCAGGGTGCCGAACAAAGGGGAGATGAGCGTGTAAGACTAACGCAACATAACCGAGTGGTGTACTCATAGGGATAGCGTGTGGGAATAGCGAGCGGCAGATCAGAAGACACTACCGTTAATATTATCTAGGCTTTACGTCCCCTTTTATTTATTATTTGTGATTTGTTGTTGGTTTGTGACCAGACTCAGAGCCTATGCCTGGGGTGGAGTGAGTACTCACTCTCTTAGATCGGAAAGTTAAATTTTCTTAAATAAGATTAACTTTTTGTTAACAAAAGTCAAGATTTAGTTCATAATTGTCCTAATTGAATTTTAATCGCGATTACTATTCAACCTATCTATGATGAATCTCTCAGGTCATTCACAATGGGGCTGCCCACGTAGAGACTACCCCCATGAGGATAAATGTCAATTGATCGTTATCCATCCAATAATTCGCCCAAATCGTTACAGTTATTACTGTTTCTCGATGAGCGGATGACTAGTCATATCCACAACCAGGAAATCCGCGACAAGTTAGCCATCCTAAATGTTGAGGATAGTTTTGAACTGGAAGTTGTAGATGTTGGCAAACAACCAGATTTAGCCGAACATTATCGAGTAATTGCAACACCTGCACTACTAAAACTTTATCCTAAGCCTCGCCAGATTTTAGCAGGTAGTAATTTAATCGATCAGATTGATAATTGGTGGGAACGGTGGCAAGAAGAACTAGCTGCCGAAGGTGGCGATCTAGTCGATCCTAGTGGTAATTTAGCAGGATTGAATCCCCAAGTATCAAAACAATTGCTGCTAAGTGATTCTCACAGCTATGTGAGTAAAGTAATTAAGCTAACTGATGCAATTTTCACGCTTAAGCAGGAAAAAGCAGAGTTACTCGATCGATTAAAGCTACAAGATCGAGCGATGTCTGTATTGGCTCACGATCTGCGTAATCCACTAACAGCAGCGGCTTTAGCCTTAGGTACATTAGAAATTATTCACGACCCCCAAGATTATCGCGCTAACTCTTTAGACCCAGTAAAAATAGCGAGATTGATAGATAGAGCACGCACCCAGTTACAATCGATCGATCGATTAGTTAATGATATTCTCCAGCCGAGAGCAACTACTGGTAATCAACTAGATATATCTCCTCAGAAGCTCAACCTTGGTGAACTAGTTGTGGATGTAGTAACTCAATTGAAGGCTCAATTAAAAACTAAATATCAAGTTATTACTACCGATATTCCCCAAGATATTCCACCTGTCCATGGGGACGTAGCCAAGTTACGTCAGGTGATCGTAAATCTATTAGATAATGCGATCAAATATACACCCGATCGCGGTCAGATCCAGATCAGTGCCCTCCATCGCACAGCTCAGACTATTCAAGTTAGTGTCACAGATAATGGATTGGGAATTCCGGCCGAAAACCAGAAATTTATCTTCGATGATCGCCACAGACTCGATCGAGATCTAGCCCAATCTGGCTACGGAATCGGTTTATCTGTCTGTCAGCAAATTGTTCGCGCCCATTACGGTCAAATCTGGGTAGAGTCCTCCCCTGGAAAAGGGAGTGTGTTTAATTTTACACTTTTGGTACATCAGGGATAGGGCATAGGGCATAGATCTGTAGGTTGGGTTAAAGAATGTTAGCGTTTGCCCGTGCCTACGGCAGGCTAACGCCAAGAGCAATAGCCTCTCCTTCAGGAGACAATCCAACGCACTTAACTGCTCACCAGCCAAGGTTTGAGCTGTTTAGACGAACGATTCGCAATTTTACCAGCCGTTCGGAGAATCTGACAGGCGAGAATGGCGGCACCAAAACCATTATCGATATTGACGACACCGATGCCAGCAGCGCAGGAATTGAGCATCGTCAATAGTGGGGCAATCCCCCCAAAACTTGCACCATAGCCGATACTCGTCGGCACCGAAATTACGGGACAATCGGCTAAACCAGCGACAACACTCGGTAAGGCTCCTTCCATGCCCGCAACGACGATCAACACATCGGCATCGTCGATGATCTGCCGATTGGCGAGGAGTCGATGAATCCCTGCGACACCGACATCCCACAGCTTTTTCACCTCAAAGCCGCAGAGACTAGCCGTACAAGCAGCTTCCTCTGCCACGGGTAGATCGGCCGTACCTGCGGTGAGAATCGTAATTTTGCCTAAATGAGTCTGAACGGGTGTTGGAGCGGGGAGAGCGCAAATTTGCGCCATTTGGTAATAGACCAGATCGGGGATATGCTGAAGCAGTTCGGCGTAGACTGTTGGGGTGATCCGCGTTGCCATGACTACCGATTGCTGTTGACGCATAACTTCGATAATTTTGACAATCTGGATCGGTGTTTTGCCCAAGCCCCAGATTACTTCAGGAAAACCCGTGCGCTGTTGGCGAGTCCGATCGATCTTGGCAAATTCATCGATCGATTCGTATCCTTGAGATTGTAGTTCTAATAATGCTCGATCGGGGGTGATTTTTCCAGCAGCAACGGCAGTAAGTAAAGCTTGAAGCGATTCTGACATAATCTTAATTCGTGGATAGTGGATCGTGAATAGTGGCTCGTGGATTAGACAGTTGAAAGTATATCAACTACCAATTAGTTAAAGACTTAATCCGAGATTAGATGATAATTTAAATATGAAGAAATCATTGGTGATTCGGGGCAAAAATTTTGACTGGGGTAGTCGAACTTATGTGATGGGGGTTTTGAATGTTACTCCTGATAGTTTTAGCGATGGGGGTGCATTTCAGACGGTGAAGGCTGCGACTATTCGAGCGGTTGAGATGGTTGCCGCAGGTGTAGACATCATCGATATCGGCGGGGAGTCTACCAAACCAGGAGCGATACCTGTAGATCTAGCCACGGAATTGGCGCGGGTAATTCCGGTGATTGCAGCGATTCGTCAGGATCCAGAGATTGGACAAATCCCCATTTCGATCGATACTACCAAATCCGCCGTAGCTCAGGCGGCAATCGTGGCTGGTGCAGATCTGATCAATGATGTTTCTGGTGGCGTGCTTGACAGTCAAATGTTTGAGATTGTCGCTCAATTGGATGTGCCATATATAATGATGCACATGCGCGGTACGCCAGCAACGATGCAACAGATGACCGATTATCAGGATATTGTCGCAGAAATCATCGCGTTCTTGGAGATCCAGATCGATCGAGCAATCCAGACTGGCATCGATCGATCTCAGATGATCATCGATCCAGGGATTGGATTCGCCAAAACATATCACCAGAATATCGAATTAATTCGCCAGCTCGAGAAATTTCAGGTGCTAGATCTGCCCCTATTAGTCGGTGTATCGCGCAAAAGCTTCATTGGCAAGATTCTCGACCAACCAGACCCTGCTCAACGATTGTGGGGCACAGCAGCAGCTTGTTGTGCGGCAATTGCCAATGGTGCAGATATCCTGCGGGTACATGATGTGGCAGAAATGGTTGATGTTAGTCGGGTTGCTGATGTGATGTGGCGAAAATCGGGATTAATCGATCGATCCGACCGATAATTGGGATAGAGTCACAACCAAGCTAGCAAACAACAACAGTGCAGATTGAATCATCCCTTGCAAATATATTGATTCCGACGGCGATTGCGCTGGGTAATTTTGACGGCATTCATCGGGGTCATCTGGAGGTGATTCGACCTGTTTTAGCAGACAATAGCGGTGCCTATAAAACAGTAGTTAGTTTCGATCCCCATCCGCAGCAGTACTTTACCGGACAACAACGTCAATTACTTACGCCCCATCAAGAACGGGAGCTAATTTTAGAGCAGTTGGGGATTCAACAACTGATTTTATTACCATTCGATCGAGACTTAGTGAAATTATCCCCCCAGGAATTTGTGGATCAAATTGTCGATCGGCAATTACAAGCTAAATTTATTAGTGTGGGCGAAGACTTTCGGTTTGGCAATCAGCGGGCTGGAAGTGCCAGTGATTTGGTAACGTTGACGGCTGAAATTGACATTCCGACGCGGATTGCCGCATTAGAAACCAATGGTGATAGTCGAATTAGTAGCTCACAGATTCGCGCAGCATTACTCGCGGCAGATTTGACTCTAACCCAAGCATTATTAGGTCGATATTACTCGATCGTCGGTACAGTCGTAAACGGTCAGGAAATTGGTAGATCGATCGGCTTTCCGACTGCTAATCTCAAGTATCCTGCCGAAAAATTTTTGCCGCGTCAGGGCGTATATTGCGTGAGAGTAGACATACCTGGAGCGAGTCAATTACCAGGGGTGATGAATATCGGCAAACGTCCGACAGTCGATGGCATCAATACCACCGTAGAAGTTCACTTGCTCGATTGGGAGGGAAATCTGTATGGGCAACAACTGATCGTATATCTACATCACTTCATTCGATCGGAACAAAAATTCCCTTCATTAGTTGCCCTCACCGAGCAAATTCAAGCTGATTGTGATACGGCTAGAGAGTTTTTTCAACTTGCCAGTGACAAGTTAGATGTTTAGTGTGAATGGTTAATCAGAGTGGATTCTTGGGTTAAAATTATAGCTAACAGAAGTCAGCGTTTGCGAGGCTAATCAATGACAACTTCGCCACTAATTAAAACTGATCAGTCTCTATCAATCATCAATCCCCCGATTAAAAACGCAAATCGTCTCAAATCTGATTAATCTTCATGACTCGCTTCCCTCACGACCAATTTGCCAAAGACTGTCTAGAATCATTGTTATCCCCATTGGGACAAGTTCAGACATCGCTGAAAATTAGTGGTGAAGTGCGGGAAATGGATGTTTATTTCACCCCAGATCCGAGTTTATTGCCAGTAGCAGATTTAGGACTATTAGGTCAATGTGCCAGCACTCCGGCTGTCTTTGAACCTTATCGAAATTCAGTGAAGGTGCCACAGATTCGGGCTTGTATGTCCAAACTTTACGATCTCCACAATCAGCTAATTCGGGAAGCGAAACGGAATCAGCAACCCGAACCAGGGGAAGATAAGTTACCAATGTTGTGGATTTTAACCCCGACTTTATCGGCTAGCATTTTGGAGAGTTTTGGCGCGAGGCTGGATCTGGCAACTTGGGGTGAGGGTGTGTATTTGCTACCACCAGCTTTGAAGACGGGAATTATTGTAATTCATCAATTACCAAAAACACCGGAAACTATCTGGTTCCGATTGTTGGGCAAAGAGCGGGTACAAGCACGGGCAATTGATGAGGTTAGAGCTTTCCCTGCTGATAATCCTTATCGGGATAATGCCCTAGAGTTGTTGGGGAATTTACGAGTTATATTAGAAGCTAGAGAGACGATTGAACCAGATGAGCAGGAGTTGATTATGCAGTTATCGCCGTTATATTTGGAGAAGATTCAGGCTGCGGAGCGGGTTGGTGAGGCTAGGGGTGAAGCCAGAGGTGAAGCTGGACTGATTGTGCGGCAATTGACTCGTCGGTTTGGTTCGATCGATATTAATATTTCAGCGCAGATTCAGCAATTAAGTATTGCTCAGTTGGATGGTTTGGGTGAAGCGTTGCTTGATTTTACTAGTTTGGCTGATTTGGATGGATGGTTAGCGCGGAATTAGAGAGGTTTTGGTCGATCGGTATTCATATTCTGTCCAACGTCTGGACAGCATCTGTTAATATCATCTCAAATCCGATTAATCCCCATGACTCGCTTTCCTCATGACCAGTTTGCCAAAGATTGTCTAGAATCCTTGTTATCCCCGTTGGGACAAGTTCAAACCTCGCTGAAAATTAGTGGTGAAGTGCGGGAAATGGATGTTTATTTCACACCAGATCCGAGTTTATTGCCAGCAGCGGATTTAGGACTATTAGGTCAATGTGCCAGCACTCCGGCTGTCTTTGAACCTTATCGAAATTCAGTGAAGGTGCCACAGATTCGGGCTTGTATGTCCAAACTCTACGATCTCCACAGTCAGCTAATGCGGGAAGCTAAAAGGAGTCATCAACCTG
>CASBPY010000088.1 GCA_949127675.1 Synechococcales cyanobacterium PMM_0072 | reverse complement strand
GTCGGCGGCATCGGGCAACGAGTCTCGACATTTGGGCCATTTGGATTTGCGACGCGGATTCCCGTGGCGGGATTGTGGATGGTGGGTGACTCTACCCACCCTGGGGAGGGAACGGCGGGAGTTAGTTACTCAGCATTAACCGTGGTTCGACAAATCGAGCAACAGGTATTGGGTAATCACAATTAGCCTGTAGGGGTGCCCTTAATGGGTACCCTGGATCTAACCTGAGAACTAATATTTTACTGGTGCATGATACGAGCAATTCGATCGATTAAACTAGGATCGCCCCAGAGAATTATCAAATATGCCATTAAGTTGGAACGAAATTAAAAGCCGCGCCATCGCATTTTCACAGGAATGGGAAGACGAAAGCTCTGAAGATGCCGAGGCAAAATCGTTCTGGGATGGCTGGTTTCGAGTATTTGGAATTTCACGGCGGCGGGTGGCGACTTTCGAGCAGTCGGTGAAGAAAGCAGATCATAAACAGGGCTTTATCGATCTGCTATGGAAGGGGACAATTTTGGTAGAGCATAAATCCAGAGGTAAAAGTCTGAATAAAGCCATGCAACAGGCAAAAGACTATTTCCCTGGATTGAAAGAACACGAACTACCGAAATATATTTTAGTTTCAGACTTTCAAAAGTTTCGGCTTTACGATCTAGATACCGATGTAACGACGGAGTTTGAACTCAAAGATTTTGTGCAACAGGTACATTTATTTGGGTTTATTGCTGGCTACGAACAGCGCACTTATAAAGATGCCGATCCTGTCAATATTCAAGCTGCCGAATTGATGGGCAAATTTCACGATAGGTTAGAGGATATTGGCTATACTGGACACGATCTAGAAGTCTATCTGGTGCGGTTGCTATTTTGTTTATTTGCCGATGATACAGGTATTTTTGAGAAAGGGATTTTTTGGGAATATCTAGATTTGCATACCAAATCAGATGGTAGTGATTTGGCGATGCACATTGCTTCAATCTTTCATATCTTGAATACGCCGAGAGAACGGCGATTGAAAAATTTAGATGAGAATCTAGCCCAATTTCCCTATGTAAATGGCAAGTTATTTGAAGAAGTCTTGCAACCTGCTGCATTTGATCTCAAGATGCGCGAAATGTTGTTAGAGGCTTGTGCTTTGGATTGGGGGAAGATTTCACCAGCAATCTTTGGTTCAATGTTCCAAGCGGTAATGAATCCCCAGGAACGTCGGAATCTTGGCGCACATTATACGTCTGAACAGAATATCCAAAAGCTGATCAAACCGCTATTCTTGGACGAGCTGTATACAGAATTTGACAAAGCAAAAGGCAGTCGGGGTAAACTCGAACAATTACATCTAAAAATTGCTGATTTACATTTTTTCGATCCTGCTTGCGGTTGTGGCAATTTCCTAATTATCACATATCGAGAGTTGCGGGAATTAGAAATTAAAATCTTACAAGAACTCAATCGCAGCGGACAGCTATTTCTTAATGTCAAGGATATTATCAAAGTTGATGTCGATCAATTTGCAGGGATTGAATATGATGAATTTGCAGTAAGAGTGGCAGAGGTAGCGATGTGGCTGATCGATCATCAAATGAATATCAAAGTTAGTAATGAGTTTGGACAGTTTTTTGTTCGGCTACCCCTGACTAAAGCTGCCAAAATCCTGCATGGTAATTCACTTCAGATTGATTGGGAATCCCTCGTCCCTAAAGATAAATTGAGTTTTATTTTAGGTAATCCACCTTTTATCGGTAAAACTTACCAAGATGCTTTTCAGAAAGCAGATATGGCATTAGTTTTTACAGGAGTAAGTGGTGCTGGCGTGTTGGATTATGTCACGGCTTGGTATATTAAAGCTGCTCAGTTTATTCGAGATACAAATATCGTTTGTGCATTTGTAAGTACGAGTTCGATCTGTCAAGGTGAACAAGTTGGTGTGCTGTGGCAAGAAATGTATAATCGATATCAGGTTAAAATCCATTTTGCTCATCGGACTTTTAGTTGGCGTAATGAAGCAAAAGGCAATGCTGCTGTCCATTGTGTGATTATTGGGTTCGGATGGCAGGATATTGATAATAAGCGAATTTTTGACTATGTAGATATCAAAGGTGAGCCAACGGAGCGCAAAGTAAAAAATATCAATCCTTATCTGACGGAGGGAAATGATTTAGTTATTCTCAAAAGAACTAATCAAATCTGTAATGCACCTAAAATTTTGGCAGGAAATAAAGCAATTGATGGCGGAAATCTGATCTTTAGTGATGAGGAGAGAGCAGCATTTATTGAGATAGAACCTCGATCTCTCAAATATTTTAAAAAGTTTATCGGCTCGGACGAATTTATTAATGGTGAAAATCGGTGGTGTCTTTGGCTAGTTGATATAACCCCTCAAGATTTGCGACAGATGCCGTTAGTATTAGAGAGAATAGAAAATATCAAAAAGCTAAGATTAGCAAGCACTGATAAGCAAGCTCGATCATTAGCTGAATATCCAGCAACTTTCAGAGATAAGCACAATCCTGATTTCGCAATTATTGTGCCATTAGTCTCTTCTGAGTATAGAAAATATTTACCATTCGGCTTTATCGATCGAGATACCATTCCTAGCAATCTTTGCTCTTTTATTGCTGCTCCTACTCTGGATCTGTTTGGCATTCTTACTTCATCAATGCACATGACATGGGTAAAATATGTGTGTGGAAGATTGAAAAGTGATTATCGCTATTCCAACACGATCGTTTATAACAATTATCCATTTCCTCCAAACATTAGCGACAAGCAAAAACAGAAAGTAGAAACAGCCGCGCAAACAGTATTAGATGCAAGAGCAAAATATCCCGATAGCAGTTTAGCCGACTTGTACGATCCACGCACAATGCCGCCCGACTTGGTAAAAGCACATCAGATATTAGATAAAACCGTAGACTTATGTTATCGATCTCAGGCATTTGCAAATGAATTGAATCGAATTGAGTTTTTGTTTGGTTTGTATGAGAGCTTGAGTACTCCCTTACTCAAACCAGAGAAAAAGCAGCGAGTAAAGAAGATTGATTTGGAGCTACCAAGGGAATAGCAATTTTGGTAGGAGTGCTTGTGTGAATGGGATGAATGCAGTGATTTGACATCCTTGGCAGTGTACTTTGCGATCGCATTTAAGGACAATCGCGGTATACTTACGATGAACTGCATCATAGACGTTCGCCCAGCTTAGAAATCCCGTAAGATTATTAGATTACTTTCATCTATGCCTATTCTCGATCGACAAGGTAGATTATTTGGTAAATTCAGCCTCCTCGACATTGGTGCTGTCCTGGTAATGTTATTTGTGGTCGTAGGTATCTTCCTCTCACCTGGTGGTTCAGGGCGGATTAATGGACAGGATAAGCCTCAATCAGTCGAAGCTGATGTGATTGTCAGAGGATTGAATGTGCTCAGTCCTGAGTCGCTGATCAAGCAGTTTAGTGCGGGTAATAAACTCAGTTTTGTAATTCGCAATCAACCAGCCGGACAAGTTGATATCAAGACTATCCGTCAACTCGATCGAACTTTGGCGGTGACACAAGCTGATGGATCGGTCAAACCGATGAAGGATCCCCGACCTGATTCCTTTAGTATGGATATGATCATCACTGTAACTGGCAAAGGTCAGAAAACGAAGGAAGGTTTGGTACTGGGCAATACCAAGATGAAGATTGGTTCTTCGGTCGAAATCGATCAGCTTAATTACAATTTCAATGGCACGGTGATTGATATTCGCTATTTGAATTAGCGAAAAGTGCTTTACTTGGGGTTTCCCCTGCTTGGGTATGGGTCACGGATGGGGAACCCATCCGACCCAACTCCGCAAGTAAAGCACCTTTTCAAGACAGTGAATGGTGGATGGTGGTTTAAATTGTGGGTGTCGGTGAATGGTGGTTTAGATGAAGAACCGTATCTAAACATCAACATTGATTGCGATATCTCATAATTGAACTGACCGCGATCGAGTCGAGTGATAAGCTGCTGATATAAATATTCAAATAAAATTTCACAGCATTTCAATCACTCACTCGGTAAAAAATAATGTACAGAAATAGATCTGGTTATTCCTTGTTTGAAGTCGCAATGCCTGCTGTGCTTGGGGCTGGAGTGGTCACGACCTTTGCATTGGCACAGGGGCAAGATCCAGCAATTGCGATCGCGATCACGGCAATTTCGGCAGTATTTGCAGTGATTTGTCATCGATTCGATTTGATCTAACATTAGATTTTTATTCTCATAACTAAATTACTGGATCGATCACGAATACTTTGCCAATCTGCTCGTGCAATTTCAGCAGGGGGAAATAACGATCCAGCTAATCCAACGGCTACCGCGCCAGCACCAAGAAAATCAGGTGCGTTATCGACTGTTACGCCGCCAGTTGGAATCAGGGGAATGTGAGCAATTGGCCCCTGTAATACCTGTAAATAACTAGCACCGCCTACGGACTGAATCGGGAATACTTTCACCGCCGTTGCGCCAGAATGCCATGCGGTGATGATTTCTGTGGGGGTCAATGCGCCTGGAATCATCGGGATTTCCGCCGTGGTTGCAGCGTCAATTAAGCTAAGATCTAAATGAGGTGTAAATATATATTCAGCACCACAAGCGATCGCATTCAGGGCATCTGACATACTTAATACTGTACCTGTCCCGATCGAGCAATCTGGTAATTCTTCGCGCAATAACTCAATTAATGCCCAAGGTCGATCGCTATTTGCAGTTATTTCAATTAATCTAATCCCTCCAGCAGCAGCCGCCTGTGCCATCTTGCGACCTGTTTGGAGATCTGTCGATCGAATTACGGCAATGATTCGCTCTTGTCTGACAAATTTTAACCAATCTTCTGGGTAGCTTCGCACGATCGATTATTGGTTGCCTAAGAGGAAATTTTTAGTGGGGTTGGGCGGGTTTGCACTGACATTTAGAGAATGTTGCATGTATTTCTGGCATAAACCCTCCCCTACAGATCCTTGTCTTCGGTTGATTTCACTTCAGCACTATAATCTTGCACCGCTTGAGTAATTATTGTGCGTAGATCGACATAAGCCTTGGCAAATGGCGGTTGACGAGGAGTTAAGCCCAATACGTCTGCTGTTACTAATATCTGCCCATCACAGTCTACTCCAGCACCAATACCGATCGTTGGAATCGAGAGTTTCGCAGAGATTGATTTGGCTAAATCAGCGGGGATGTGTTCTAAAACGATCGAGAATGCACCTGCATCTTCTAATGCTACTGCTGCTTGGATCAATCGATCTCGATCTCTGTCTGATTGCCCCTGTTGGCGATAGCCTAATTGGTGAACTGATTGGGGGGTCAATCCGATATGTCCCATCACCGGAATACCCACTTCCACCAGTCGCGAGATCGTCTCTACCATGCTTGGATAACCACCCTCCAGCTTTACCGCCTGTGCGCCTGTCTCCTTGAGAATTCTACCCGCTGATTGAATCGCACTCTCGGCACTAGTTTGATAGCTCAGGAATGGCAAATCGACTACGATCAGTGCATTCTTGACCCCGCGTTTGACAGCTTTGGCATGATGAATAATTTCGTCCAAGGTCAAGGGTAGAGTACTCTCGTATCCCAATGCCACCATTGCCAACGAATCACCCACCAGAATCAAGTCTACACCTGCTGTATCTAAGATTTGAGCGATCGCAAAATCCCACGCCGTCAGCGCGACAATTTTTTTTCCATTGGCTTTGAATTGCAATAACTGACGAACGGTAGGCATAAAATTTGACTGAAAGCTATGGTAGTTATAAACTTAGCCTAAACTAGAATAGCACCCCCTATAATTTATTTGATTATGAGCGATCTACCAGTTGAGCCAGCCGAGGATAGACCTGAAGACAAGAGTGCGAAAACGCGCCAGATGTTGGGGATGAAGGGTGCTTCGACAGAGGCGGCTTCGATTTGGAAGATTCGGTTGCAATTGATGAAGCCGATTACCTGGATTCCGCTGATGTGGGGGGTAGTCTGTGGTGCGGCTTCTTCGGGTGAGTATGTGTGGTCGATCGAGAATGTACTCAAAGCGGCATTGTGTATGCTGATGTCAGGGCCATTATTGACTGGTTATACTCAGGTGGTTAATGAGTGGTACGATCGGGAAATTGACGCGGTGAATGAGCCTTATCGCCCGATTCCGTCGGGGGCGATTTCTGGTTCGCAAGTAGTCGTCCAGATTTTTGTGTTATTGATTGGCGGGATTGGGGTTGCCTATATTCTCGATCGAGCTGCAAATCATGATTTCCCAATTATGACTTGTTTAGCACTTGGTGGTGCATTTGTAGCTTATATTTATTCGGCTCCACCATTGAAACTCAAACAAAATGGTTGGTTAGGTACTTACGCTCTGGGTGCGAGTTATATTGCTTTACCTTGGTGGGCTGGTCATGCTTTATTTGGCACCCTGAATTGGACGCTAATTATCATGACTCTATTTTATAGTTTAGCTGGATTGGGGATTGCGATCGTCAATGATTTCAAGAGTGTCGAAGGCGATCGTCAATTTGGTCTAAAATCTTTGCCTGTGATGTTTGGGATTACTAAATCTGCCTGGATTTGTGTCCTGATGATTGATATTTTTCAGGCTGGAATTGCTGTGTATCTAATGACGATTCACCAGAATCTGTATGCGGCAATTTTATTATTACTAGTTATCCCGCAGATTGTGTTCCAGGATATGTATTTTCTGCGTGATCCTCTCAAAAATGATGTTAAATATCAAGCAAGTGCCCAACCTTTTCTAGTAATTGGGATGTTGGTAGCTGGTTTAGCATTTGGACATGCTGCGATCGGGTAGTCTATAGAGAAATAACTTTAATTTTGCGAAAGTAACACTCTGATCAGCCCACCAAACCTCATAAAAGATATCCCAACCAGACATCTACCAACTCATGAATAAACCCCTCGGCTCAGTAATTGAAGGTTCGCTCACTGGTGGCTTGGAAGTGCGACTGCATCCAGATATCTCGGTGGAAGATATGCGGGTGGGCAAATTTTTGGTGGTGCGAGGACGGCAATATGACTTCTTTTGCTTGCTCACAGATGTCTGTTTGGGCACATCAAGTGATCGAATATTGGTCAATCCACCCCACCCCGAAGATGACTTTTTGCTTGATGTTTTATCGGGGAGTGGGACTTATGGCACGGTAAATCTTTCGCCGATGTTGATGCTAAATAAATTCAGCCAAATTCCCCCATTACTTACTAGCGATTTGAGTCTAAATGGTAATGGCAAAGGTAAAAAAGCTAAGGCAGAAAATACTAAAGCCGTTCTAGCTTCCTTTGAAGCTAATACAAATATGGAATGGGAGCTTTTACCAGTTAAAACAGTTCCCAGCCACTTCAGCCAGGTATTTGATGCCAATGAGAACGACTTTCGATCGGTATTTGGTTGGGAAGATGATCCAACAAGAAAGAATTTCTCGATCGGACAACCATTAGATATGGACGTTCCAGTCTGCTTGGATCTCAAGAAGTTTGTCGAGCGCAGTAATGGTGTCTTTGGTAAATCTGGAACGGGAAAATCATTTCTGACGCGACTATTACTCGCAGGTGTGATTCGTAAGAAAGTCGCTGTCAATCTGATTTTTGATATGCACTCAGAGTATGGCTGGGAAGCTGTTCAAGAAGGGAAGAATGTCAGAACCGTTAAAGGATTGCGCCAATTATTCCCCAACGATGTGGTTGTTTATACCCTCGATCCCGAATCCAGTCGCAATCGCGGCATTAAAGACGCGCAGGATCTCTATCTCACATACGAGATGATCGATATTGAAGATCTCCAGTTAGTTTCGCGAGAGCTAGGTTTATCAGATGCAGCTCTAGACAATGCCAATATTTTAGCTGCTGAATATGGCAATAGTTGGATTAGTAGATTATTGGAAATGACTAATGAAGATATCACGATCTTCTGTGAATCTGGCAAAGGTCATAAAGGATCGATCTCTTCACTCCAACGTAAACTAATGCGGTTGGAAAAACTTAAATATCTCCGCCCAATCAGTCGCCAAGACAATCTCAAAAGCTTGATTCAATCCCTTAGTGCGGGTAAGAATGTGGTGATTGAATTTGGAAATCAATCGGATTTACTCTCATATATGTTGGTGACAAATATGCTTACGCGGCGGATTCACAAATTATATGTGAATAAAGCCGAACAGTATCTCCAAAGTAAACAAGAAGCCGATAGACCTCACCCGTTAATTATCACGATCGAGGAAGCACATCGATTCTTGGATCCAGCCATTGCCAAGAGTACAATTTTTGGTACAATTGCCCGTGAAATGCGGAAGTTTTTTGTGACATTACTGATCGTCGATCAACGTCCATCGGGAATTGATAATGAGATCATGTCCCAAATCGGGACGCGAATTACAGCATTAATTAATGACGAAAAAGATATCGATGCGATCTTCACAGGTGTCTCTGGCGCACAGGGCTTAAAATCGGTGTTAGCCAAGCTAGATTCCAAACAACAAGCATTAGTATTAGGTCATGCGGTGCCGATGCCTGTAGTAGTCCGCACACGTCCCTACGACCAGAAATTCTACGAGGAGATTGGCGATCCTGACTGGGGCACCAAATCTGACGAAGAAATCCTCGTTGCAGCTAAAGCAGCCCAAATGGATTTGGGTTTTTAAAAATGCCTGTGAATAGTTGAGCCGATCGCTGGGTATGCTGTAAAGTGAGCAGCGATTGTTAAAGGCGATCGATAAATATCAAGTTTGCACTCGATCGATTGATATAATCAAATCGAACATATTTCATCTGTAAGAGTCAAAGGTGATTAGCCTGAAGACTTTCTCCCAACTCCCAACCCCGAACTAATTTTTACCCCACAGCATTACCATGACCATTCGCCGCCAGTATAGTTTGCCAAATTGTACCCTAGTTTTAGATGGGTTGAGCGATAGCAACTCCACTGGCATGGTTGATTCTCGGCCATTGATGTATACTTTGTTCAATGCTGAATGTCACTTTGTCGGACACCAACAGCCCCTATTTGGTGGGAGAGATTTCCTGACTAGTTTAGTCGCCACAGTTAGTAACTACGCTCAGGAATTTCTTAGTGGCATCCCTCACCCAGCTTTATCACAGCCTAATTCTAATTTAGTATCGATCGTCAAAGGCGATCGGCAAGACATCCATCATCTCCAAGCTAGATTAGAATCTTCACCAGGGGTAATAGATCAGCCGACTCAAATTGATTTATCCACAGTACAGCTATTCGATTTGCTGGAAGCTATCGATCAATTTCTCGCAGATCAGCGAACTTTGCCAGATATCATGGTACCGCTGAAACCTATGAGCAGAGCTACTGCCCAACCGATTTCTGCCCATGCGTTGCCCGTGGGACTGGGATTAGCAAGTCTAGTTGTCGCCAGTCTGATTGGCTACGCACTACCTGTACCTGAAAAAATCACCGCTCCAAAATCAATTAACTCAGCAGCCGTTAACTCCACAACACCAAAGCCAACAAGCACTTCCGTAGATCCCACTAGTTCTAAGCCCAGTAAAACTGGCACAATCACCGAAGCTACCCAGCTCGGATTCCTCGAACGCAAATTGCAACGAGATCTCAATCAAAATTGGCAGGAACGCGGTCAAATTAAACAAACTGCTGATTTCCTCGTCAACGTCAATCAGGACGGCCAGATCGTCAGTTACAAGCCTGGAGAGAAGACAACAGCAGCTCAGTCAGATCTCACCCCACTATCCAAACTCTCCACCAAAAATAACGATCCCAATCAAGCAATCGGTAATTTTAACGTCTCATTTAGTCCAACAGGATCGATCGAGATTAAACCAGTAGCAAAAATTCAAGGTAGCATCAGCCTGGGGAAAGCGATTACCGAACCAAAGTTGCAAAATACTCTAGCGGAACAGCTCAAAACCAAATTAACAGAGTCATTAGCTAGTAAAAAGCCGATTGGTGCCAAAAATCTCAACTATCGCGTCGGTGTCACCAAAACTGGTGAAATCGCTGACTACGAACCAACGGATCAAAGGGCATCCGAGGCTGAAGCCAAAACGCCATTACCTAAATTAGTAAAATTCAACCCTCAAGCAGCAATTTCACAAGAAGCTCTCGCGCAGTACAAGGTGGTATTTGGCGCGAATGGTGAGATTCTAGTTACCCCAAAATAGATCGAGCTACAATATAAGTATGTTGGTCGCGGTGTAGTTAACCCAAATCAAAATTATATGAGCAAACTTAACCCACAACTAACTAAATCGGGGCAGTTATTGCCTTATACCTTATTGGGCACTATTTTGTTTGTGTGGGTTTCTAGTGCCCATTTTAACCAATTTCTCTCTGTTTATTTAATTTTACTTGCTGCACAATTGGGCACTGTTGGCATCTATTTAGTCACAAGATGGTTAAAACAAAAAAAATGAAGCCATCACTCATCAAGTAATGTTTAGCTAGGGATCAATCACCGATGAGAAATCGAACAGCAGCCATATTAATCTGTTTTTTTGGTGGCTACTTTGGTATCCACAAGTTTTATTTAGGTAAAAATGTTACGGGTATCATCTATTTAGTTTTTTGTTGGACTTGCATTCCTGCTCTTATTTCCTTTTTTGATTTTTTAGGACTGTGTTTCATGTCCGATCGAGAGTTTGATGCTAGGTTCAACTATGGGATTCCAAATCAGCTCGATCAAAGTTCTAGCCGTCCGGTTGTCCAATCAGGTAGATCGTCCAAAGACGCTACTGCGACATTGTACGATCTGAAAAAATTGTACGAAGACGGCATTATTACTGCCGAAGAGTATGAAGCTAAACGTCGAAAAATGTTGGACGATATTTAAAACCAGTTAAAACTTGATCGTAGATTGTCATCAAAGAGTAGCAATCATAAATATGTCTAATTCAGCTCTAAAAAAAGTTCCTAACTGGGTATGGTGGTCACTTTGTCCAGTTTTTGGCGCGCTAACTATTGCTTATGTAGGTTATTTGACCAAGACAAATCGGTGGTTGAAACTAGGGATTAGTATCAGTTTAATCTTACTCTTAGCATCACTTATTAGTCAGTCATGGTTGATCTATTTGGCTGTACCAATTCAATTTGCGATCGCGATGAGTATCAAAAATACTTATCTAATTAAAGTTGCTCCCAGAGGCGCAATTTTACCAACAGATCGACAAACTGCCCAACTAATTGCTAATATTCGAGGTAAAGTCGATCTAAATAAATGCTCGAAAGACGATCTAGTTCATATCTTGGGATTGCCGATTGCTTACTCGAATAATATCGAACTAATTAAAGCTGAAGGGTATATGTTCCTACATATCGCAGAACTAACAGAACTCGCCGATGTTCCCGAACAATACTGTGAAATGATCGAACCATTAATTGCATTTAACTATTACGAAAAATCTGACAATCCGATCGATTGGCAACGCTTAAATATGCTCCCACTGTCCGAACTGATCGAACTGGGACTCGATCGATCCAGTGCCACCATCATCTGTGACGAGCGTCAATCGCATGGTGCCTACCGATCTCTCGTCGAAGTCAGACGACGAACAGGATTGCCGATTAATCTCTACAAGCATCTGATTTAGCATCACCGCAAACGCAAATAAGCTCCAGACTGCAATGAGTCTAGAGCTTATGTGATAGATACGGAGGAGGTGGGATTCGAACCCACGGTAAGTTGCCCTACACAGCATTTCCAGTGCTGCGCCATCGACCACTCGGCCACTCCTCCACAAACTAAGTGCGGATTTTAACGCTTACCCAGCATAACCTAGACTTTTACCAACTGTCAACCGATAATGATCATAGTGGCTGAAGATTAGTTTCCTGGTATCCCTTCAACCGCGTATACCAGCCACCAGCAACAAACCATGACTCGCAATTATCAAATCAAGATTTACAATCGGAAGACGGAGACATATCATCAAGTAACAGTTCCCAGCGATCGATATATCCTCCATAGTACGGAAGATTGTGGCCTCAAACTCCCCTTCTCCTGTCGCAATGGTGCATGTACCGCCTGCGCTGTCCTAGTCAAATCGGGAAACCTCCACCAACCAGAAGCAATGGGACTCTCACCCCAACTCCAAAGCCAGGGCTATGCTCTACTCTGTGTCAGTTACGCCCTCTCAGACTTGGAAGTCGAAACCCAAGATGAAGATGAAGTCTACCAACTCCAGTTCGGACGCTACTTTGGCAAAGGTAAAGTGAAGCAGGGAATACCTTTGGATGAAGGCTAGTTAATAATTGATAATTGATAATTGATAGCTTTTGCTAAATTATGAGTCGTAGCTTTAGATCTATGTGTGTGGGCACATCTGGATTGGTATTTCTGGCTGGTTGTCAAGCACCATCATCTAAATATCCAGTAGTGCAAATTAGTCGTGTTCTGAGTGGACAATCGATCGAATGGATCGATAAATCTCAGCAACCACAAGTAATTCAACGGGGTAGATTGGTTGGTATCGACGCGCCAGACATGGGGCAAGAACCCTGGGGAAATCAAGCAAAACAACGATTGGAAGAATTAATCGATACATCTGGCAAAGATGGTGTCAGCATCGAATTTGAGTCTACAGATGCCGATAAATATGGTCGCAAATATGTCTATCTGTGGAAAAATGGTCAACTGCTCAACGAGCAACTACTCAAAGATGGCTATGTATTAGCCAATATGCGAAATGCCAGCTCATCAAGTAGCAGTGTCAGTGGTACTAAATATCGAGATCGATTTCTGCGCGGTAGTCAATACGCCCGCATCATGGGCGTAGGTATCTGGAGTCCAAAACAGCCGATGCGGATGAGTCCATCTGAGTTTCGGAAAGAGGAGCGGTAATTAGTGAATAGTGAATAGTGAATAGTGGATAGTTGGGATTTAAAGTGGGATGATTAAGATGATCATCAGACAATCTCGATCTAGAATAGATACATTCAGTAACGATCATCCCAGGAACTACAGTAAAACTAAAGTAGGGTGGGCAATGCCCACCAGCTAGCAGATCTAACTAATAAATAACTTAGCTATTCACTATTCACTATCCCTAGATGTTACTAAAATCTACAACCCGCCACATCCACATTTATACCGCTGAAGTAAAGAAAAATGAACTAATTCCCAGCGAGCAAGTTCTGACTTTAGATGTCGATCCTGACAATGAACTTGTTTGGCGAGAAGACACACTGCGTAAAGTTTATGAGCAATTCGATGGCTTAGTAGAATCTTATAGTGGTGCCGATTTAACAGAGTACAATCTACGCCGAATTGGATCGGATCTGGAACATTTTGTCAGATCTCTGCTTCAAAACGGAGAAATCGGTTATAATCTCGACAGTAGAGTGTTAAATTACAGCATGGGTTTACCCCAAGTAGTCAGTAAAATCACTGATTAATTCAGTTTGCTACTGTACTATTGTTTTTTCGACACCTCTATATCTCGTTTACTCAACTTTATATCTCCTATTCCCTCTTCTACAATCGTGTAAGTACGTAGTCGGGGGTAGTTTTTTTGGAATTATGATCGAGTATGACGGTGAATGGATTTATGCTTTATTTTGCCAACAGCTAAAATCTGGATGGCTAGTTGGTGGTGAAAGTCAATCAATTATCGATCGATCTAATCAAAAAGTAGCTGACTTTACTCGACATCAACCCAACTTTATCTCGATATCAACCACCGATTTAACTGAATTTGTCGCTGATTTCATGGCTGGATCTCGATTGGGTATCCCAATTTTTCTCTGCAATCCACACTGGGGTGATACGGAGTGGGCACAAGTATCAATAATTACTAGTCAGGTAAATCCCCAACAGCACCAACATTTGATCATGATTCCCACTGGCGGCTCCTCTGGATTAGTCAAATTTGCTATGCATAACTGGACGACTCTTAGCGCGTCTGTCTGGGGATTTCAGGAGTTTTATGCAGTAGATAAAATTAATGCAGTTTGTACACTGCCACTTTATCATGTGAGTGGTTTGATGCAATTAATTCGATCGATCCTGACTAATGGTAGATTATTAGTTACAAATTTTCAGCAGCTTTGTACAAAACCAAATTTAATTACTAATCAAATCGAGTTAAAGGATTATTTTATTTCCCTTGTACCCACCCAATTAGCTAAACTATTAGATCTAGATGCTCATTGGTTGGGAAAGTTTAAAACAATTTTACTCGGCGGATCACCACCTAATCTTGAGCTATTAAATAGAGCTAGAAGTGCTCAATTATCGATCGCATTGACTTATGGAATGACGGAAACTGCCTCGCAAATCACTAGTCTCAAACCGGCTGAATTCTTAGCTGGTAACAATAGTTGTGGCCGAGTTTTACCTCACGCCAAAATCAAACTAATCTCACCTGATTGTGAGATTCAAATTGAGAGTAAATCATTAATGCTTGGCTATTTTCCCGTTTTTAATTCATCTGCTGATTTTGAACCTGACGATCTAGGGTCGTTTGATTCAGATGGTTATTTAACTATCATCGGTCGAACTAGTGGCAAAATTATTACAGGCGGTGAAAATGTTTTTCCGAGGGAGGTGATCGATGCGATCATGCTTACCGGTTTAGTTGCAGATGTGTGGGTAATTGGTTTACCAGATCGATATTGGGGGCAGATAGTTGTAGCTATTTATGTTGAAGGTGATCTTCCAGTTTCTGAAGATATATTAACAAAATCAATCACTGGTAATATCAGTAAATATAAGATACCTAAGCATTGGATTCCCGTTTCTCAAATTCCTCGCAATGCACTTGGAAAAGTACTTGTGCATCAATTAGAAGTACTGCTAAAATACACAGATTCATAAAAAATGCGCGATCCTAAATGGCGCGCATTTTTGAAAATAAGAATGTTAATTAGTTATTCTCTAGCCTCTAGCATAGCCATAAGAACGACGGCTGCCGCGAATTGGTTGGGGTGAAATATTTGGGACTGGAATTGTACTCACTGCACAATCAGTTGAAATTGAATGCGCTTGCATTTTTTTTCTTGCCAAATCAAAAGCACTCCAAATCGCAACGTAGATATCCTCTTGATAATAATCCGGAGTTGGCTCTCGATCGATCTTTAGTTCTCGATCAGGTAAAGTGAGGACAATCCGAATCTGATAAATACCTGTTTGGCAAAATGTTGGCACCGCAACATCTACTTTGCATTTGAGCAGGTAGCTATATTCTTGTTTGAATCTGGCAATTTGCTGTTGAATCAGCTCAGAAATCGCAGGGGGAAGATTTTGGGTCGAAATTACCTGAAATTCATTTGTGCTATGGATGTTAACTGTTTCCATTTTGAGTCTGAGCTTTGGTAGATGTTGATATCATCAGATTTCCACCCAAAATCAGGTGATCGCTACATTCTGGTAACAATCGTTACAAATTTTTACTTATTTAGATTTATTCCCCACCTAAGAGGCTAACTAGCAAAGCTTTTTGGGCATGTAACCGATTTTCCGCTTGATCCCAAACACGCGATCGAGTACCCTCAAGTACATCTTCAGTTATTTCTTCACCACGATGGGCAGGGAGACAGTGCAACACGATCGCATCAGGATCGGCGATACTCAATAATTCTTGGTTGACTTGATAGGGTTGGAACACCGGAATCCGGGTATCAGATTCCGCTTCTTGCCCCATACTTGCCCAGACATCCGTATAGAGGACATGTGCCTGACTAGCGGCTTCCTGCGGTGATTGTGTCACAACAACTTTAGTACCTTTCATCGCCGCGATCGATCTGGCTCGATCTACAATCCCTGGATCTGGGGTAAAATCAGTCGGACAGGCGATCGAGATATCCATCCCCACCGTCGCACAACCCAGCAGCAGCGAGTGCGCCATATTATTCCCATCCCCAAAGTACGCCAGCTTCAAACCCGCCAACTGTCCAAAATGCTCCTGAATCGTCTGTAAATCCGCAAATACCTGACAGGGATGCTCCAAATCCGTCAAAGCATTGATAATCGGCATCTGCGCGTACTTCGCAAAAGTCTCCACGTCTGCATGAGCAAAAGTCCGAATCGCTAATACATCCAAATATCGGTCTAATACCCTTGCCGTGTCAGCCAACGGCTCCCCGCGACCAATCTGCATCGAACCAATATTGAGGTCGATTACCTGCCCTCCTAGCTGGCTCATCGCCGCAAAAAAGCTCACTCGCGTCCGTGTCGAAGATTTATAAAATAGCAGCCCCAAACTCTTGCGACAAATCGGCTTAACTTTCTCCTGTTTGAGATCGGCGGCGAGTTGGAGCAGGGCGAGTGTCTCGTCAGCACTCAGATCTGTCATGCTCAATAAATCTCTACCCTTTAAGCCACTCATGAGATCGACCCTCAACCAAATAATATATCAAACACGCAGAGGGTCAATTCTATCATATGAGTCAGGCTAAAATCGACTAAAATTAATCTCAATCACTAAAATAGAGATGGGAAGTTACGACGACCACTTACAACCCTGAGAATTTCAATTCCATCATCTAGAACCCTGTAGAAAATAATATATCCTTCCAGCGATAACCCTCGAAGATCGGCACGAATCGATCCATAGCTTTTCCCGCTACTTGGAAAGGCAATAAGTTGTTGACACTTACGATTAAAATCTCTGAAAAATCTTTCCCCTATCTCCATATTTGTCTCAGCAAAGTAGTCAGCAATTTCACTAAGATCTCGACTAGCAAGAACGTTGATAACATAGCGACTCATTTTTAGCTCCGATCTTGCTGAAACCGTTCTAGAATTTGGTTGATAAATATCTCTCCATCAATCGGTGGTGTTTGCGCTGATGCTGAGATTGCTGTATCAATTTTTTCACCGACATCTTCGTTCCAAACAGCATCCGCGAGATCGTATTTATCTAGTAACTGGAGCGCAATCTCCAGTACTTCCTCCGCAGAGTTGTATTTGCCTGTCTGAAGCTTGGTTTGAATCAGGCGTTCTTGATCGGGTGATAGGCTAATGCTCATAAAAGATATCTATCTAAACTACTCACCATTTTAAGCTAAAAATATCATCAATTTAATAGATCGAATAATCTCGAGATCCAGTTACTTGTGCCCATCGACTAGCCAATAATCGAGCATAGTCGGCGGGGAATAAACCATACGCACCAATTGAATATCCATCATTTACTTCAATTAGTAAAGTTTCACCTTTATCTGTTACGCCAAAATCTGCTGCATATCCAGCCGGAGCAGATTGATATGCAGCGATGGCATTTTCAATCACTTGTGAGTCGAAATGTACTCGCCAATCGCCATAATAGGATTTAACGCCCAAAATTTCGCCATAGCGCACAAAACATCGCCATTCTGCCAAAAAGTTTACTGGTTCCGAACACCAAATTTCGGTATCTTCAAATTCATCACCACAACTAATTAAATCTTTAGCACTAGTAAGTAATCGCCCTTTAAATTTTTTAGCTAAAGTTGCTGGCTTGATAAAGATATTCCATTGTTCTGGATGTTTAGCAATATAGTTTATCTGAGAACGCCAAATCTTTCGACCTAAAAAATTTGTTAATTCATCAGGATAATTAATTTCTGTCGGTGGTTCAATCTCCAATTTAACTAAAGCGTTATTAACATCTTCAATAAATCCAACTACTACATCCTCTCGCCTTAAATCTGTCAATCGAGAATTATCGAACCGACTGAAGGTAACGATCTCCCATCCCATTTTACGAAATCCATCATTTGCAACGGCACAGTTAATACTTGCAAATTCACCATCTCTATTTTGGAGAATATAGGCTTTCATGATGTTTCGATATTAAGTAATAATCTAGATTCTCTTCTTTTTTTCCCTTTGCGCCCTCTATCTTGTCGTTTTTTTTATTCGGGGGTCTCCCCGAATAAAAACGCCGCTGTGTCTCTGCGGTTGAACAGATCGGTTTATTAATTAGTAATAATTATTATTATTTTAGAGTGCTTTCAATCACATACTAACTAAATTCCAGTACCATTTGTCTTGCCCAAATATCAGCAGCTAAAATATCATCCAAGCTAGGCGTTGCGGTAAAATCAGCCCCATGTTTGTCGCAGACTTTTTCGATCACTTTCGGAATATCTAAGAAATGAATCTTCTCATCCAAAAATAGTGCCACCGCTTGCTCATTTGCACCATTTAGTACCGCTGGCATCGAACCGCCAGCTCTGCCAGCAGCGTATGCTAGATCGATACAAGGATATTTAACACGATCGGGTGCTCTAAATGTCAGATCCCCTGCTGTGACGAGATCGAATTTCTTCCAGTCAGTCTGAATTCGATCGGGCCATGAGAGAGCGTATAGTAGTGGTAGTCGCATATCTGGCCAACCCAATTGCGCCAAGACTGATGTATCTTGAAGTTCAATCAGGGAGTGGATGATGCTCTGAGGATGAACAACGATATCAATATCATCGTAATTTACCCCAAATAAATAATGCGCCTCAATCACCTCCAAGCCCTTGTTCATCAGGGTGGCCGAGTCAATGGTGATTTTTTGTCCCATTGACCAATTGGGGTGCTTGAGCGCATCAGCAATGGTCACGGAGGCTAATTTCTCGGCAGGGAGATCGCGGAATGCGCCACCAGAAGCGGTGAGGATAATTCGCCGCAATCCACCAGCAGGAACTCCCTGCAAACATTGGAAAATAGCGGAATGCTCGGAGTCAGCGGGGAGTAATTTCACCCCATATTCTTTGACTAAAGGTAGCACGACTGGGCCACCAGCAATCAGGGTTTCTTTGTTCGCTAGGGCGATATCTTTACCTGCTTTAATCGCCGCAATTGTGGGTAAAAGTCCCGCACAACCGACAATACCTGTTACCACACTTTCAGCATCACCATAGCTGGCGACTTCGATCGTCCCTTGTGCGCCAGCGACGATAATTGGAGCATAATCTAAATTAGCAAGCGCGTCTTGTAACTCTGGTAACTTGGCTTCATTCCCAATCGCGATGATTTCTGGGCGAAATTGCCGGACTTGTTTCGCCAGCATC
>CASBPY010000087.1 GCA_949127675.1 Synechococcales cyanobacterium PMM_0072 | reverse complement strand
GTAGTCCCCAGAGCTGAGGTTCACTATTTACCGCTGGGAGCAAAATCGGTGCAACAATTTTGGATTGGACTTTGGCAATTTCCAGCTCTGCTTGCCAGCCATTACACAAAGGATCGTGTCTTACATCAAATACTGTATGAGGTTTGCCATGGAGATAAAATTCAAATGCTGCTGGACTAAATCGGTCATAGTTCCAAATTATTCCCAGCCTTGAGGGATATTCCGGCGACACAGATTCTGCGACAGCCTGAAGTTTACCATCAGCCAAAAACTTGATCGCCGTTACTCGATCGACTCCCATTAATTCCTTGACTTGTGTAGTTGCCGTGGCGAGGATTTCTTCTATGTTCAACGACTTGCGAATTTGCTGGGCAATTGTGGCAAATGCTTGCTGCTGGAGCAATTGGATCGCGATTTTGGCTTCTACTTGCCAGCGAATTTCTAGCTCTAATTGGACTTTTTCATGGAGGGTGGCTTGCTGAATCGCAATCTCAATCTGTTCGGCAATCTGCTTGATTGACTCAATCTCATCCTGTTGCCACAATCGAGGCTCACCACATTCTTGAATACAGATCAATCCCCACAATACTGATCCATCGAGGAGTGGCATAATTAGAGTTGCCCGCACCTGATATTTGGCAAAAAATTTGACTTCTCGATCGGGTATTTTTGCTGTATAAATATCGTTAATAGCACTGATACTCCCGCGTTGATAGTACCAAGCTAACCTTTCACCAAAACAAGGAATTTGAATCGTCGCTGTTGAAATAGGTTCAATCCCAGCATTTACTGATTCAGCGATAAATTTACCTTCGCCAAATTTGAGATCGGAGTGGAATTTGAAGATCCCCACTCGATCAACTGCCATCAGTTCGCGAATCTTTTGTACCGCTGTCTCTAAGATGATCGGTAGATCCAATGATTGACGAATTTTTTTAGTGACTTCTTGAAGTAAGACTGCCTGTACTGATTTGTGATGAATTAATTGATCCGCTCGTTTGCGAGCAGTGATATCTTGGGCGGTACCGATCGTTTGCTGCACACGTCCGTCCAGATCTCGACTGAAAACTGAATTTCGACCCAGCAGCCAACACCACTCGCCATCAGCACGTTTCATCCGATATTCAAATTCCAGAATTTCACCATCTTCGGCTGCGGCAATTCGGGCATACTGGGCGGGAATCAGCAGTAAATCATCAGGGTGAACCAAAGTTTTAAACAAACTAGCACCCATCGCTTGAATCTCTGCTGGTGTGTATCCGAGAGTTGTCGAAATCTGGTGATTGACATAGACATTGCACTCCGTCTGCAAGTCATATAGATAGAGAATATTTGGCGATGCCTGAGCAATTTGTTCGATCAGATTGTAGCTTTCTTGGCGTGTAAGTTCTCCCTTGATACCAAGTACCGCTGGCGAAATAAATTTTGTGCCATGATCTGAAGCTAATAAATTGTGCGGATGATCTTGCAGCATGTTAACTGGTGATAATGGAGTTGCAGCGGTAATCGGACATCGATTGTAGGGGTGGGTTTATGCTAGAAATGCCTCAATGAATAATCACCTAAAAACAAAACCCACCCCAACCGCCAAGGCTAGAAATCATCGTTTGCAACATATCCTAACGTTTTGGCGGTTGCTATAATTTTGAAATGCGATGCTGTCTTTAATATGCCCATAAGATCATCGTTAATTTAGGTATGGGGATGGGCACTCTAAAGAAAGTACAACAGAGTGAGCCAGATGAGTAGTTATTCCGTCCTAGTCGTTGATGATGAGCCAGATAATTTTGATGTGATCGAAGCACTGCTCCCCAGTGAGACGTATCAGTTGCACTATGCCAACTGTGGGAAGGATGCGCTAGCCTCCCTCGATAAATTCGATCCCGATTTGATTTTACTAGATGTAATGATGCCCGATCTCAATGGGATTGAAGTATGCAAGCAGATTAAGCTGATGTCCAAATGGCAGGGGGTGCCAATTATCATGGTGACGGCTCTGTCTGGCAAAGAAGATTTAGCCCGCTGTCTCGCCGCAGGTGCCGATGATTTTATCAATAAACCCGTTCATAGTTTAGAACTATTGGCACGAGTCAATTCCATGTTGCGGATCAAGCGGCAATACGATCGGATCAAATCTTTTTCCAAACTTCAGCGGAATAATATTTATACACTGTCAAATAATCTCAATGATATCAAGCTAGATTTAGCTGTTGGGTTTCCTAATGAATTTAATTCCCCATTGATTTCGATTTCTGATAATATCGAATATCTAAAACATCATATTAGACAGCTCAGTTTGGCAGAAACTCTCCAGCTTTTGGATGCCAGCGATCGATCTATCTCAGAGTTGCATACACTAACTCAGAAATTCTGGTTTTACCTCAGGCTAATCGCCGATACCCCAACTCCGAATAAGCAAGATCGATCAGAACCAAGCTCGATCGTCAAACAGATATTAGGGACTAAATTTGCCAGAGATTTTATGCCTACCAACCTAACTTGCGAAGTTGAAAGTACAACTTTGGCGGTGAATATCGATCTGGCTGAATGGTTATTTACTGAGTTACTAGATTATCTACTCGATCGTGATCGGGCGGATACTTACCTAAAAATTAATGGTCAATCGATCGATAATACCTTCCATTTTTCATTGTCTAGTCTCAAAGAAAATAATCGAAGTATATCAACTTCAGAAATCTCAAACCTGATCCAATTTAATGCAACTCCTGATGAAGAATCAGAATTACCGATTGGCTTAAAAATTGTCAAAAAGATTGTCGAGATTTATGATGGCGTATTTTTGATCTCTGGGATCGATCAAGACGAGATCTCCATCTATGTAAATCTACCATTAGCCACAGAAGTCGAAGCCCTGACAGGATCAGCTCATCTGTCCAACCAAAACTAACAACTATCCACCATCCACCAATTAACAAGTACACATCGATCCCCGACTGATAGATAATGAATAATGGTCAGCCGATCGAGTGTTGGTTGACTTTAAAAATCATTTTTAAGATCAACTTACTATTAGGCTGGGCGTAATTTATGGAGCAAATGCTGTTAGACACGGGATGGCTAATCCCTTGCTATGGCTTGCTGGGAGCGATTTTAAGCATTCCCTGGATGACTAGATTGGTGCGGCGAACTGGCCCGAGACCAGCCGCTTACTTGAATATTTTGATGACGGTGATCTCATTTATTCATGGTAGTCTCCTGTTTCGACTAGTCTGGAATCAAGCTCCGCACCATATTGTGATCAATTGGTTGACGGTGGCGGGGTTGGAGTTGAATCTGACCTTTGAGCTGTCGGCAGTGAATGTCGGGGCGATGGAGTCGGTGACAGGATTGAGTCTGATCGCTCAAGTGTTTGCCCTGGGTTACATGGAAAAAGATTGGGCACTGGCGCGGTTTTTTGCGTTGGTGGGCTTTTTTGAAGGCGCGATGAGTGCTGTGGCGATTAGTAATTCCCTGCTAGTTAGCTATGGTTTATTAGAATTGTTGACGCTTTCGACCTACCTGCTGGTGGGTTTTTGGTATGCACAACCCCTAGTAGTCAAGGCGGCGCGGGATGCCTTTCTGACCAAACGGGCTGGTGATATTATCTTGTTTGCGGGGGTGATTGCCCTATCGAGTATTGCCGGAAGTCTGGATTTCGACGATCTATATAAATGGTGTGATACCACTGATATTTCAGACCTGACCAAGACGCTAATTGGACTAGCTTTAATTGCTGGACCGATCGGTAAGTGCGCTCAGTTTCCCTTACACTTATGGCTGGATGAGGCGATGGAAGGCCCCAATCCAGCTTCGATTCTCCGAAATTCGGTCGTGGTGACGGGTGGCGCGTACATCTTGATCAAAGTCCACCCGATCCTGTATCTCTCTCCCGTTGTAACGACGACATTGATGGTAATCGGGACGGTGACAGCAATTGGGGCAACATTAGTATCGATCGCCCAAATTGACATCAAGCGCACGATTTCCTACTCTACCAGTGCTTATTTGGGCTTAGTATTTATTGCGATCGGTGCTAGGTGGATCAACGTTGCCTTATTCTTACTGTTTGCCCATGCTATCTCCAAAGCACTGCTGTTCATGAGTGTGGGCTGTGTAATTCTGACCACCAATAATCAAGATATAAATGAATTTGGCGGACTAGCAAAGAGTATGCCTGCGACGACGATCGCTTTTATCGTCGGTGCGCTGGCGATGACAGGTGTTTTCCCCTTGGGTGGATTTTGGGCGTTTCAACAGGGCTTTAAGTCGCTCTGGTTTGAGTATCCGTGGGCAATCGGCGTGATGTTAATTGTGAATGGTCTAACGGCATTTAATCTGGCGCGGGTCTTTGGTTTGGTATTTTTGGGCAAAACTCAGCCCAAAACGCGGCGGGCACCAGAAGTACCTTGGCCATTAGCATTGCCAATGATCTTTTTGACCGTCTTTACCTTACTCACTCCATTGATCATGTGGCAGTCCGCTTTGCTACCAGATTTAGATGATATTAGCCTATTTACATATGCTTCAATTAGCTTATCTACGGCATTAGGATTTTTAGTTGGGGGACTGTTATATTTTAGAACCGATCGCACTCCCGTTAAGCTTTCATTACCGTGGATTCAAGAGCTGCTAACTTACGATTTCTATGTGGAAACAATTTACGAGAAAACGATCGTTTGGCTAGTCGTATTGTTATCTAAAGTGACAGCTTGGATCGATCGCTATATCGTTGATGGATTCGTGAATTTAATTGGTTTTGCAACAATCTTTAGTAGCGAAGGGTTGAAATATGGCACATCAGGTCAGATGCAAACCTATGCACTCACAATTACTGTCAGTGCTGGAGTTTTGGGTGTGATGATTGTCTGGTTGTTTTGGAAATTCTAAAATTAATGAATAGTGGATAGTGATTATAATTATCACTTTACCAGAGTGCAGTTCCCCTACTTTTTATCATTCACTATTCACTATTCACTATTCACTATTCACTAATTTAAATGCTGAGTATTTTATTAATAGTAC
>CASBPY010000086.1 GCA_949127675.1 Synechococcales cyanobacterium PMM_0072 | reverse complement strand
TCGGAGCAGCAATAGCAGCCTGGTATCCAGGGCAGACTAGATCGATGGCATCATGGGTAGCCGTAGCCGTAATTGGCTGGACAATATTGTTATTGACCAAGTTCGATCTGACTAATCCTGGGATGCAATTCGTCGAGAATTTCAAATGGATTGATGCCTTGGGTTTATCTTATCGTTTGGGTGTCGATGGTCTATCTTTGCCCCTAGTTGCCCTAAATAGCTTGCTGACATGGGTGGCAATTTATAGTAGTGATGAAAAGATCGATCGACCCCGACTTTATTACAGCCTGATTTTATTGCTCAATGCCGCAGTAACTGGAGTATTTTTAGCCCAAGATTTATTGCTATTTTTCATCTCCTATGAGCTGGAATTAATCCCCTTATATCTCCTAATTGCAATCTGGGGCGGTCAAAAACGTGCCTATGCAGCCACGAAGTTCTTGATCTACACTGCTTTATCTGGTGCCTTGATTCTAGCTGCGTTCCTAGGATTAGCTTGGTTTGGCGGTAGCAGTAGTTTTACCTACAATCCTGAACTGGCTCATGCGTTACCACTAAGCCAACAATTTTTGATACTAGGTGCATTACTCTTGGGCTTTGGTATCAAAATGCCACTATTCCCCTTCCATACTTGGCTCCCAGATGCCCACGTAGAGGCTTCCACCCCCATTTCAGTCTTACTAGCTGGAGTACTACTCAAACTCGCCACCTACGGCATCCTCCGCTTCTGTGTGGGTTTGTTTCCTGATGCTTGGCAGATTGCCGCACCTTGGCTGGCAGATTGGGCGATCGTTAGTGTATTGTACGGTGCATTGATGGCGATCGCTCAGACAGACATGAAAAAAATGGTCGCTTATAGTTCTGTCAGTCACATGGGCTATATTTTACTCGCGGCGGCGGCGAGTACTCCCCTCAGTTTCTCCGCAGCGATGATTCAGATGGTAAGTCATGGCTTGATTTCGGCGGCTCTATTTCTCTGCGTTGGCGTAGTTTACAAAAAAACCAAGACTCGCGATATTACCATCTTGCAGGGTTTACTCAATCCAGAGCGGGGAATGCCAATTACTGGCAGTCTGATGGTACTAGGGGTAATGGCGAGTGCTGGAATTCCAGGCATGATTGGCTTTGTGGCTGAGTTTCTGATTTTCCGCAGTAGTTTTCCTGTTTTCCCTGTCCAAACTTTGCTCTGTATGATTGGTACAGGTTTGACGGCTGTTTACTATCTATTGCTGATTAACAAAGCCTTTTTTGGGCGACTATCAGAAAAAGTTCAAAATTTAGAGGGTGTGTCCTGGCGCGAACGTTCTCCAGCCATGATTTTAACCGTTGCGATCGTCATTTTTGGTTTTCAACCTGGTTGGATCACCCGTTGGAGTGAACCGACGATTTTAGCTACGCTCAATCAAGCACCTAGGATGATTAAGATTGTGCCTACACAAGTCGAAATACTGACCACGATGAAACAAACTCAACTTTAATCAAGATTTGAGGATCTTTAGGATTGAGTTGCTTGCGCTCAGTTCCTACCTCCCAACCTCAAACTCCCAACTCCCAACTCCCAACTATCCATGACTCCTGCTAATACTTGCCATCGTTTCGCCAACTATATCGATCGATTCTACAATGGGCAAAGTCTTTTGCCTGATAACCCCAATAACGTCAAAGAAGTAGTCGGAATTTTAGATAGTTATGGTTATGTCCTGAATGCCTATCAAATCAATCTCCAACATATTGCCGATCGAGAATTTCTAGAGATTTTCCCATTTTTCAAGTACTTTAATGAGAGAGTATCGATCAACCAACTGGTCAAACATTTGTGGCATGATCGAATCAACTATGAATATGCCGAATATTGCATGAAAATCATGCTCTGGCATGGTGGTGGCAAGTTAGAGACATATATTGAATCGCCAGAATTTAAAGCATTAATCGAATCAGCAATCCAAGCCAAAATCAAAGGTAAGCCAGTCATTAAACTCTTACATCGCATTTTTCCAGAGTTTCTACCAGAGCAAATTCGTCAATCGGTTTATTACAATGCCCTCGGTCAGTTTTGGCAAGTGATGTCCGAGATGTTTCTAACACTAGGCAAAGCTTATGAGCAAGGAAAAGTCACTAGTATTCCAGAGGTAGTAGATTGGATTAAAGCTGGGCTGGTAGCGGCGGCGGGCAATCCGATTAACTATGCCGTCGAAATCGATGGTAAGTCTTATGACATCTTACCTCCGTCTGCACATATAACCTTCTTGATGGACGTAGCTGTGCCGTATGTGGAAGCTATTTTCTTTCGGGGCACACCATTTTTGGGTACAGTTTCTTACAATGCCCAAGCCCATCAAATTCCAGTCCCCCAGGCTGAATTTACCTATGGAGCATTATATGCTGATCCACTGCCGATCGGGTGTTCTGGCATCCCACCCACTTTATTAATGCAGGATATGCGGCATTACATTCCACCCTATCTGCACGAAATCTATCAAAGCACCAAACGTCAAGAAGATGATTTATTGGTTAAAATTTGCCAGAGTTTTCAGAAGTCGATGTACTGTGTAACTAGCGCGACTATCTTAGGTTTGGCTCCACATCCATTAGATAGCCAAGATCCCCAGGAACAAGCGACAAATATGACTTACTTTGAAGGCTGGATGGATCGGTTACTGACTTCTCAATTACCGAATATTCAAGGCTAAATATTCGATGATTCAAATATATTGATCACAGAGGAATTATGAGTTTTATTTCTCGACGTAACTTATTAAAGCTAACTGCTAGCACCGCAGGGATTAGCTTAATTACCAATCAATTGGGACTGAAGGCATTAGCTATACCTGCACAGATTGCCACCAAAAATCTTACCCCTGACACTGCATTAGCTAAATTACTTACTGGAAATCAAAGATTTGCTAGTCATAAAGTTAAACAGCCACATCAAGGTGTATTTCGCTTACAAGAAGTTGCTCAAGGTCAACACCCCTTCGCGGCAATTTTAGGTTGTGCTGATTCTCGTGTACCGGTAGAGATTATATTCGATCGAGGATTGGGTGATCTATTCACGATCAGAGTTGCTGGTAATGTAGCTACGCCTGAAGAAATTGGGAGTTTAGAATATGCGGCTCTATTGGGTACACAAGTGATCTTAGTCTTAGGTCACGAACGCTGTGGCGCAGTCACCGCCGCACTCGCAAATCAGCCCGCGCCAGGTCAAATTGGCAAGATTTTAGATCAGATTCAACCTGCGATCATCGCCACCAAAGGTCAATCAGGCGATCCGCTCAAAAATGCGATCGTTGCTAATGTCAAGAATCAAATTACTACCCTCAACTCTTCGCCTGTATTGGCTAAATTAATTGAATCTAATCAACTAAAAATTGTTGGTGG
>CASBPY010000085.1 GCA_949127675.1 Synechococcales cyanobacterium PMM_0072 | reverse complement strand
GCAAAAATCTATCGCACTCAAAATTCCGAAGTAGATTTAGATCATATTTTGGGTGTAAATGCATTCGATCTCGATCGAGCATTGGAAATCGATCCAGCATTTCTCGGTGAAGAACCTCACGTTCATGATGAAACTGTTGGGTCAATTTCATTAGTAGCTGACGGTTCGATCGATGTTGCCAAATTAAATATTTGGATTAGCGAATTACTCAAAACTCAGGGACAGGATATCTTTCGGATGAAAGGGATTTTGAATATTACTGGTGATGATTGTCGCTTTGTCTTTCAAGGCGTGCATATGATTTTTGACGGTCGCCGCGATCGAGCCTGGAAGACCAGTGAGCTTCGTAATAATCAATTAGTATTCATCGGTCGTAATTTAGATGAAACTGCTCTTCGTAGCGCATTTATGAGTTGCTTAAGTTAGCTTTTAGATCTTTACAGCAGCCATTCTGCTGCTCGATCGCCTAAATTGAGTAATATACTCACAGCTTTGCCCAGGCGTGGTCTTTCTGTTGTTTTTTCAATAAATTTCTGGACTTGATCGACCACACCCATTGCGGCTAAGTATGAAGCAATTGTGTTTAAGTGAACAAGATATTCAGCTTCGGAAATTGGAAATGAAGCTTGTTCTTGATATTTCCACATGATTTGGAGATATATTTTATTCGGAGTTTTTTTGATTTGTACATCATAGGAATAGTCCCATTTTGTGGTGATAATTTCTCGAAGTTCTTGACCAGTCATGTAATTAGGGGATAGAGGATAGGGGATAGTGAATAGTGAATAGATATTGATGATGATTAATTTGAAGTGAAGAGGACGCAAGCATCCTGATTTGCTAAATCACGATCCACGATTCACGATCCACTATCCACTACTTTCAATTCGCCTGTATTTCCGTCTAAAATTGCTGTTGCACCGACTGGAAGTGCGGCGTTGCATCCATCGTGTCCGAAGGGGAGATTGGCGACGATGGGAATGTGGAGATCTGTGAGTCGATCTCGGAGGACTTCTTCTACTGTAAAGCTGGGCACACCTGCTGGCGGGTCACATTGACTAAATCTACCAATGGCAATGCCGGCAACTTTGGAGAGTGAGCCAGTCAGCCGCCAGTGAGTGAGTAATCGATCGATCCGATAGGGAGCTTCTGTGACATCTTCGATCGCCAAGATTGTACCAGTTAAATCTGGCTCAAAGGCAGTACCTAGTAAATGAGTTGCGACAGTGAGATTGCAGGGAAATAATTTTCCGATGGCGACTCCGCCCACCCAGCTATCGCCCTGAAGTGGTGGGAGTGGTTGTCCAGTGACTAGCCCAAATAATCGATCGATCGACCAGTCCGGCTCATCAGCTAAAGTAGTCAACAATGGCCCATGTACACCAATAATTCCTTGCTGCGCTAGACTCCACAATAATGCGGTAATATCTGAGAATCCAATTAACCATTTGGGTAAAGCTGTTGGACTCCATTGCCAATCTTCTAATAGTCTCATACCGCCATAACCGCCTCGGACACACAAGATTGCTCGACATTCGGGGTCACTCCAAGCCCTAGCTAATTGGGCGCGTCGAGCTGCATCTGTACCTGCGAGATAACCCCAGCCATCGGTAATATCTGCCGATATCTCTACTCGATAACCATGTTCGCGCCAAATCTCGATCCCTCGATCCAGGGCAGTTCCCTCCCGTAATTTACCACTCGGTGCGATTACTCGTAACAAATCTCCACTTTTAAGGGGTAAAGGTGTTTGCGAAGGGTAAATCATGGGTATTTATAAGAGAAGGCGAATTTATTTTTAGAGAGATCTAGAGATTGGCTAGCGATCGCGGGTTAAAATTTGAATCGACGACTTTCGATCTTATCAAAATCTCGATCGCCATCAGCAGCATATCGCCAGATCGACTCATTGAAAACACCTCAAGCCACCCACCTGAATTGCCATGATAGCGCAAACTATCGGCTGACCAGAGCAACCCCAACCCCATGACCAATCAATTAGCGACAAAGATCGTCTGCCCCAATCCTGAATGTCAGGCTCCCAATCCAGTGATTCACAATTTTTGTGCTCATTGTCGGACTGCTATTCCTAAAGTTTATTTGTGGGCTGTGGGCGAGGATGTCTCCAGCTTGAAAGTCGGTCAGACATTGGCAAATAACCGTTATATTGTTGTCAATAGTGGGGTACTATTGGATACCAAACCAGGTTGGCAACCAGAAGTAATCGAGAAAGTACCTGACTTCATTACGCCTTATCTACACTTGGTTGAGCACCGTCCGCATATTCCTCAAGTCTATGGTGCGATTGCCTTAAATCGATCGGGACGCAGAACCAGTACATTATGGTTGCTGGAAAAAGTGCCGATTTATAGCGATGGTTTAGGGGCTGCCTTTGCGGGCAAATTGATGCCCGAAATCAGTGAGAGTTGGAAAGGTGCTGGTTCGATGCGCCAACTCAATTGGCTGTGGCAAATCGCTAATCTGTGGGATCCGATGCAGGATGAAGGTGTGAATCGAACCCTGTTGCATCAAGAAGTACTGCGAGTTGAAGGTGGATTAGTTCGGGGGATCGAATTGATACCAAATGGTGATTCCAAGCCAAAATTGGCCGAACTGGGCAAGCTCTGGAAGCACTGGCAAAAACATGCGCGGATTGGGATTGCCCAAGTATTAGATAAAGTTTGTAATGGCTTGTTGAAGGAAGAGATTATTACAGCTACCCAATTAATTGCATTGCTAGACGAAGCCCTACGAACTGTGGGTCAGAAGCAGTTTCTCAATTGTAATTATCTTGCTCTCAGTCATACAGGGCCAACCCGTGAGCAAAATGAAGATGCTTGCTATCCAGCCAGTGGCGATCCACTGTACCAGAATACTGGCTACGATCTCAGCCTGGCGATCGTCTGTGATGGAGTCGGTGGGCACCAAGGCGGGGAAGTAGCATCTGGTTTAGCAATCGATACCATTCACCGTCGGGTCAAAAATGTCCTTGACAAACCCGAAAATCGTTATCCCGATAGTATCGCGATCCAAATCGAGAATTCTACCTGCGTTGCCAACGACCAAATCAGTCTGCGGAATGACAGCGAAAATCGCCAGGAACGTCAACGTATGGGCACGACGATGGTGATGACCCTCGTTTATGGTCACGAGGCTTACATCGCCCATATTGGCGATAGTCGCGTCTACCGGATTACCCGTACTGGTTGTCATCAAATGACATTAGATGACGATCTGGCAACTAGAGAAGTCCGACTCAATGGGATTTTATACCGACAAGCCTTGGGGATGAGCAGTTCGGGTTCTCTGTTTCAAGCCTTGGGGATGAATTCTTCGACAGCTCTACATCCAAATATTCGGCGACTGATTGTGGATGAGGAATGTATATTTATGCTCTGCTCTGATGGCATCAGCGATCGCGATCGAGTAGATCAGTACTGGCAAACTGAGATTCTGCCTGTATTGGAGGGTAAAGTCGATCTCGCAACTGCCTGCCAGCGGATGATCAATATGGCAAATACCCATAATGGACACGACAACTCCACCGTGGCTCTCGTCCATTGTCAGGTCAAACAACCCGTCGAAGCGGGACAAAACACCGCCTCCGAGTTCCCTAATGATGCCGCTGCTGCTGCGTTAGCACATACGGACACCTTGCTACTAGCTAATCCCGAAAGTCACAGTGGTAGTATCGAACGAAACCGCATCAAAACTATTGGCGAAAAAAGCTCTAAAGGCTCTAATATCAACAGCAAAAAGCCCCTATTGTTAGGGGCGATTGGTTTAGTCTTGTTAGTTACACTTGGTGCTGGGGGTTTGTTGTTGACTCAAAATAAGCCAACTGCGCCAGCTTCTACGAGCACTCCGAAGTAGGGGATGAAGACGGGGAGATGCTTGCGGTTCTTCTCCGAACTCCCAATTCCGAACTCCCAACTCCTAAACTTTCAACAAATCCCCCCCTTCAATCACCTTTGCAGACGTAATTTTGTCATCAGCTTTGAGTTTTCCGAGCACCTCTTGCCCTGATGTGACATAGCCAAATACTGTATAGCGTCCATCCAGCAGGTTGCGTCCGGCTGGAGTTAATTCTGGCTCGAACAGGAAGAAAAAGAACTGGGACGAACCACCATTTGGATCGGCATCAGAACGTGCCATTGCAACGGCACCATAGGAAGAGAATGGTAATACTGGTTCCTCACGGAATCTACCAGCATCTTCCATTGTGATGCCATACATGGGTTCTTTATCGCCTTTGACCATTACTTCTAATGGTACAGCCCGATACTTTTTGGTTTTGGGATCGATGAAACCAATTTCATCTCCAGGCGGATCGCCAATTTGGAGCACATAATCATTCTCTGCGCGGGTGAAGGCGAGATCATTATAAAAGCCGCGATTGACGAGATCGACAAAGTTCCCTGCTGTTACTGGTGCAGTATAACCATCGACGATGATGCTAATATCACCCTTGGTAGTCTTGATGGCGATCGTTGCCCGACCTTGAAGCTGTGGGATATTGCTATACTCGGCTGGTACTGTATAGGGAAAACCAGTCACCATTGCCGCTTCAAGCACACCAATTTTCGCTAGAGCCTGAGCGCGTTCGATTTGTACTTGGGGCTTATTTTTGGCTTCTACCGAAATACTCAGAGCATCAACGCTAGTTTGAATTTCGTTAATTAGAGTTTGTGCCTCAGCTTGCTTGGCTGCGGGTACACTTTTGAGGATATCAGCTTGCTTAGTTTTCAATACCACAGCAGCTTTCTTGACATCACTATTGATTGTGCCCCATTGTTTCCCCCGTAAGTGATTGGAGATATCTTCCAAGCTATCCTGAAGATCCCGCACTGGTTTATTATCGATCGGTAGTGCGTAACGTAAGATCGCCTGTCCGTCCGTAATGGCATTTCCCGAAGGTAATAGGGTTCCGGCATTAACGCCTCCAGCTAGACTGAAAAAGAGGAGAATAACTATCCCCGCTTGGAACCATTGTCGCCAGCGGCGCAGTGTGGGCTGGTTCCCCGCCCACACTGCGACAAGACAGCGACTAAGTATAGATTTTTTGCCCGTTTGCATCTCTAAAAAGTATTAATATAATCTCTCCCCATTTTGCCACATCCCTGCGCTCGTCAGCTCTGGGATTTTCGATCGCAATCTCCTGCACTGATTTGCTCCCAACTTTAGATTGACGGATCACAAAGTTGTTGCTGTCGAGCAATCAGGATGGCATGAGATCGATCGCGTGCCCCTAATTTATGTAACATAGCATGGACATGGACTCTGACAGTTGCAGGAGCAATATAGAGAGTTTCGGCGATATCTCGATCGATCTTGCCAGCGACAATCAGCGTGAGGATTTCCCGTTCGCGGTTGGTTAACGAAATCCCCTGGGGTTGTAGCCGTTCGCCCCCAGAATTGATCATTGTCGATCGAATTTCTTCAGTAGCCGTCCGATCCCACCAAGATGCTCCCGCCGCCACCGAACGCACTGCCAGGATCAGCATCTCCGCCGCAATCCCCTTGAGACAATAACCATTAACACCAGCTTCAATTAGTCTAGTAATTAAAGATTGCTCAGAATGAGAAGTCAAAGCTAAGATGGCTAGCTGGGGCTGAGACACCTTAATTTGACGACAGGCTTCTAATCCACTCATTCTCGGCAAACCAATATCTAGCAAGACTAAATCGAGGGGATGTCGGTTAGCCAGTTCGACAGCAGTTTCACCATCAGCAGCTTCCGCCACAATCTCAATATCCGACTCCTGTTGCAGCCGAAACTGCAACCCTAACCGAAAGAGTTCATCATCTTCAACTAGTAAAAT
>CASBPY010000084.1 GCA_949127675.1 Synechococcales cyanobacterium PMM_0072 | reverse complement strand
TCAAAAGACATGTACGCACCACTGATTATTCAGAGTGGAAATCATGAATAACCGATCGAGTCCATCAATATATTTCAGAAATTATTGACTCAATCTCTTCCTTGCAGTGCCCATCAGATAAGATTTAGGTAATCCCTTATCAATAAATATTTATACCAATCTACTTTTTTTCATCGAAAGTCATTGGTGATGTTGGGCGGGTTTGTACGGTTGTTATTTTATAAGCATAGATTTTTAGCATAAAGCGGCGTTTTTATTCTGGGGTTCCCCCAGAATAAAAAAACGACAAGACACCCGCCCCTACAGATCCTTATGTTCCTGAATCCCAAGCAGCAGCCGCTGTTGTAACGGCTTGATCTACTGTTTTTTCACCCAACATTGCTGCTTGAATATTCTCATAGATTGCTTTCTTTAACACATTGAGATTCTTCAATGGGGGAATCAAGATCTCCGATTGGGATAACTGCTCCGCGCTGATCAACTTGCCTTGAGCAAGAGCTGATTTGTCATTACTACTATCGAGCTGCGTTCTATAATCTGCTACCGCTTTGACATTAGATGGCAATGTATCCGATGCTTGAGCGAAGGCAACTTGATTGCTGGCATTGGTCACAAATAGCGCGAATTTCACAGCGGCTTCAGACATTTTAGTGCTGCGCGGAATCACCAGATTCATCACTGCTACGCCTTTTTTGCCTGTTTGCCCAGAGATTTGGGGGGCGACGGCGGAGACTTTGGCGATTTGGGGGGCATTCTTCGAGATCGTCTCAATAAATGGTGCCCCTGCTGAGAGCATCGCGGTTTCGCCTGCTTGGTAAAGTTGGATTCCTTGTTGATGTCCTTGAGTTAGAGATTCCTTGGGGAGTAAGCCTTGCTGGTAGAGATCCACCCAATATTGAAAGGCGGCTCTACCTGCTGGCGTATTGAAGGCAGCTTTGCCTTGTTTATCGACTAGCTGAACACCCATTTGCACCAGAGATTCAAGGACATCGTTGCTATCTTCAGGTACAAAAGTGGTAAATAAAGCGTATTTACCTGTCTTCTCCTTAATTTGTTTAGCAGCTTGAGCTAACTCTTGATAGGTAGTTGGCGGCTTGACAACACCTGCTTTTGTCAGCAGTTCTTTGTTGTAGATGGTCACGTTGGTAGTCAGATACCAGGGGAAACTAAAGGCTTTGCCTTCGAGGGTGCCAGCTTGCCAAATGCTGGGAATATATTCTTTGCTCTCCCCTTTGGTTAAGACTGGATCTAATTCTAACCAGGCATTTTTGGCGGCGAGTTGAATGGCAAAGTCAGGATTGAGATTGACGACATCGGGGGCAGTTTTGGCACCCATTGCGGCTTGAATTTTGCCCTGCATAGCTCCCCACGGCACATCCACCCAATGGACTTTAATCCCAGGATTGGCAACTTCAAACTTGGCGATGGCATCTTTGAAATAATCATTAAATTTGGGCTGAAGTTGCATCGTCCAAAATTCTAACTGTGGCGTGCCACTAGTCGGCGATTTGAGACAACTTACCACTCCTGTCAATACCAATCCGATTAATCCAGCCACCACAAACCGACGCAAATTACCTATCTTCATCATTAGCTTTATAATCACCCATCGATCGACATCAGAGCATTATCGGCGATTTGGTCGATCGAGCATAGGGGGTTTCCACTCTTCTAGCTTCCTTACCCTCAATCTAGAGAGTGCGTTACAATTCTTAAAAAAATACATGAAAATATTATGACAGTTGCCTATCCTCGTAAGCTTCGCAACAATCTCAGTGCCAGAGACATTCTCAAGCAAGTTGTCAGTCAGCGCGAAATTCACCTCGTCACGCTTAATCGCTATCGCTACAACGAACAACGCAGTTGCAAGGATTTGACTGAGCTAATTGAGAAGCTTAATGGCAATCCCCCAGAAATGATCCGCGACTTGTCCCATCACGTCAACGATGAATCTCGCCATGCCATGTGGCTAACGGATCTACTCGTAGATATTGGTGGTCCCCTCGATACCCCACCAGGCGTATCCTATATCGATGAGTTTGAACGGTTGATCGATAGCGAAACCTATACTAATCCCGAAGATACGTTGATTGCTGCACTCGCCGCGATTAATGTTACGGAAAAACGCGGTTGTGAATTTTTTGCAGCTCATATTTACGCACTGAAAGCGGCTCCGCAAACCGAAGAAAATATTAAAATTCGCGAAACGATCGAAAAGATCTTCCCTGAGGAAACTGCTCATGTTCGTTGGGGCAGTAAGCATTTGGCTAAAATAGCTGCGAAAAGTCCTGCCCATCGTCAAAAAGTGGAAGCAACTAAACGCAAGTATATCGCGATCGAGCAAGCTGCTTATGAGTCTGGAATGGACATCATGTTTGGGGCAGAAATGCGCCGTGTCAATAATTTGATGGATGTTGTGAACACATTACCACTGTGGGAACGTCCACAATATTTAATGGCACGTTTACCTGAGACTATTTTGGATCCAGAACTTCAAAAGATTCGGATTACAGCAGCACAGAAGGCTTGGGATCGGGATCCAGAGTCCTTTGTAACCCAGTTTATTCCAATGTTTTTGGGTCAGAAATCAATGAAGTAACTCAATTGTTCCGTTAGTCAGCGGCTAAAACCGCTGCTAGTGATGCAAAGTCAGGATGGTGCGATTTATGGAGTGTGTCTGACGATCTTTGATCTGAGGATGAAGCTTGAGTGGCATCGCCACATTTTCCCAAGCCATCAGGCTTTTGAGCAGATTATGCGCTTGGAAGATATACCCAATTTGACTGCGAGTTTCGACTAGTTGAGATTGCTTGGCGGCAAGTAGCTCTCGATCGAGTACTCTGAGACTACCAGTTTGCATCGATCTCGACGGCGATATTCAGCTTTTGCATTGGCTAATTTCGCTTTAGCCGTTAATAATCCCAATCTCTCCCGATCTGCTCGCTCTTGGCGTTGGTAGTCAGCCGCAGCATTTTGTAATCTTGATCGAGCCGAAGCCAGAGCTGCTGCTTGTTGTTTTCTAGTGTTTGTCAATTGTCAGGACAAAATAAGATCTCATAATCTAAGAATACCCTGTTTTATCGGTGTGTACTACTCGCTCAAGTCATAAATTAGTTATTACTTTAGCCATAAGTCCAAGCAAATTTAGAAGTAGCGGAAATTAATGCTTGCCTTCTGACCAAAATTTGGTATGATTATGAACTGCGGCGGCATAGCCAAGTGGTAAGGCAGAGGTCTGCAAAACCTCCACCCCCAGTTCAAATCTGGGTGCCGCCTTTTAATCGAAACCTCGCATAGCGCGGGGCTTTCGTGTTTCTACCCATCAATTAGAGTTTTATCTTGACGTTAGTTCAATTCTAGACCCTTAGCCTTCTCTCCGACAGGCTGCTAGGGATCGTGGATTAAATAAGACGGTTATTTTCCCTCAGCCTAGCGATGTCCCAGGTAGGGGCAATTCATGGATTGCCCCTACCTGGGACATCGCGGAAAAGTTTTAAGTTATTTAATCCACGATCCTAGGCGTTCCAGACAGCAGACAGAATCAGATTTATGCCCAAACGATCACGTCGCAAATCTGGAATGATATTTTGTGCGGCAACTTCAAGTCTATTGGTTAAAGTGATTTAGATTAATTCATACAAAGTACTGCGTTGATGATAGTTGCGATCTATCGATCGAATTGTACCCTGCAAATCTGCTACCGTCTGATTTGTACCACCTTCAGCACCTGCCATCGTGGTAATATGCTCCTCCATCAGCGTGCCACCTAAATCATTACAGCCCCAAGTCAAAGCAGTTTTTGCACCTTCCAAACCCAATTTGACCCAACTGGGTTGATGATTGGGGATATAGTTACCCAGAAAAATTCGCGCAACCGCAGTTAATAATAGATTATCGGCTAAAATCGGTTGATCGCGGCCAACCCGACGGCGAAGGGGTGCAGGCGCGGATTGTCCGACAAAGGGCAGGATAATAAATTCAGTAATACGAGCGGGATATTTAAAGGAGATTGCTTGCTGTTGAATCTGTTTCAACTGTTCTAAATGAGCGACTTGTTGATTGGGTATCTCGATATGTCCAGCTAACAGCGTACTAGTCGTCGCCATCCCCAATCGATGTGCGGTAGTGACGATTTCAATCCACGTCGCGCTATCGATTTTTTCGGGACAAATTACCCGCCGAATCCGATCATCTAATACTTCTGCTGCTGTCCCTGGCATCGAGCCGACTCCAGCCTGTTGGAGCGCGATGATCACATCTTCATAGCTCAATCCATCTTGACGAGCGATAAACTCAACTTCCTGGGGTGAAAAGGCGTGGAGATGGAGCTGGGGGAAAGTTGTTTTAATCGCAGTAACTAACTCTAAATAATAATCTAACGATCGACCATTAATCTTCGCACCTGGATGTAATCCGCCCTGCATACAGATCTCTGTTGCGGATAGGGCGACAGCATCAGCGGCTTTGGCTAGTATTTGTTCGGTGTTCAACCAAAATGCACCCTCAGTACCTTCATCTCGCCTGAATGCACAAAAACTACAATGCTGTTCGCAGATATTTGTGAAGTTAATATTGCGATTGATCACATAGGTGACGGTATCGCCAACTTGGATGTGACGCAACCTATCCGCAGTCGCCCGAATTTGTTCGATAATTTCGGGAGCAGTTTGAGTTAGAAGAGTTAGTGCATCTGCGGCTGAAATATCATCACCATTTAAAGCTCGATCGAGAATCCGATCAATTATGTTAATGTCTGAAGCAGTTGGTACAGTAATAATTTCAGACATATCGACATGTGGATCTACATATCTATTTTAGTTAATTTGGACTCAATATTTTGATATTTGTAGATCTATCCGCTGATATCTGGCAATTTTTGCCCATATTTTTCGGCCGTTTCTAGCCATAGCTCGGTAACAATCTTCAACTCGGCTAGAGCTTCCTCCAAGGTTTCGCCCTGAGCCAAGCAGCCTTTCAATGCCGGAATTTCAACAACATAGCCACCTTCTTCACATTGATAAGTTACAGTTGGATATTCCATTATTCATCATCCTCTAGTTCTGAGTCGGCGGCTTCGATTAGTTCCAAAATCTGTTCAACATAAATTTTCTTGACCTTATTTTGATTAATAGGAATCACAAAGATAGTTTCTGCATAAATCACAATATGATGACTATCGGTAGCTCGATCGAGATAGAATCCTTCATACTCTAGTAAATTACGAATATCGGCGAAACTCGCATTTTGAGGGCTATTTGTCAATCGATCGATTAGTTTTTCTCTTTTACCCATCTGTTAATTTGAGATCAGTGATGATTGAAAATTGAGATTTTAGAAATTCAACGATATTAATAACCGATCATTCATCGATCGCTTGTAGAGCAAGCCTAATCTCTTCAGGATGAGTATCCGCATAATCCCAAGCCGTCGCCAAATCATTTTCCGTGAGCTGGGGATACATTTGGAGTAAATCTCGATCGTTACAGCCGAGATCTTGGGCGTTGACTAGCTCCCAGATGGCAATCTGGGTATTGGCAATCCGCGCTTCACCATTACAGATTTCTGGCGGTTGGGCAATTTCTGGCTGAATCTCCACCAAACTGTGGGTCAATAATTGGATCACCCGCTCTTTTTCAGCGGGAGTTAAAGCTAGTAACTGGGATTCTAAGTCTTTCAAGGTCATAATCTAAGATAGCGTTAGATATACAAGATCATATATAGCTTTTAATTATGCCTTACAGCCATCTTGATGAGAGCAACGGACACAAATCATTTCAACTCCCTGGTTCGCGCCCTCATTACAACCCCGATCGACCCGGACAGGTCGAGCATGTTAGTCTAGATTTGGTTCTAGATATTCCCAATCGCAGTTTTTCTGGGACTTGTGCGATTCGGCTCAATCCAGTCCGAAATGCGATCGAATCCCTGACGTTAGATGCGGTAGATCTGAAGATCGATCGAGTCGAAATTGATGGTACGGATCATCAGTTTAATTATGATGGGGAACTGTTACATATTCCCGTGAAAGTTGCGGTAATTGCTGGCAAAATCCTCGATTTAGTCATCTATTACAGTGTCGAAAATCCCCAGCGAGGGTTGTACTTTATTCAGCCTGAGGAACATTATCCCGATAAACCGACCCAGGTCTGGACACAGGGCGAAGATGAAGATTCGCGGTTTTGGTTTCCCTGTTTTGACTATCCTGGACAGCTAGCAACTTCGGAAATTCGGGTGCAAGTGCCCAAAGATTTTATGGCTATTTCTAATGGTGAATTAGTCGAGCAAACTATCTTCGGCGAAGATCGGGTTTATCAATGGCTCCAAAAGGAAATTCATCCTACTTATTTGATGACTTTGGCGGTGGGGAGGTTTGCTGAAATTGCTGATAGTTGGAATGGTAAACCTGTTACCTATTATGTGGAAAAAGGCTTTGAGGAGTCAGCGAAGCTGAGTATGGGTAAAACGCCACAGATGATTGAATTCTTTAGTGAGAAGTTTGGCTATTCTTATCCTTTCCCTAAATATGCTCAAGTTTGTGTTGCTGATTTCATCTTTGGTGGGATGGAAAATACCTCAACAACCCTATTAACCGATCGGTGTTTGCTGGATGAACGAGCATCATTAGATAACTTTAATACCGAAAGTTTAGTCGCTCATGAATTAGCGCATCAATGGTTTGGTGATCTAGTTGTGATCAAGCATTGGTCACATGCTTGGATCAAGGAAGGAATGGCTTCCTATTGTGAAGTGTTGTGGACTGAGCATGAATACGACAAAGATGAAGCGGCTTATTATCTCTTAGGTGAAGCCCGAAGTTATTTGAGTGAAGATAGTAGTCGTTATCGCCGTCCGATCGTTACTAATATCTATCGAGAAGCGATCGAGTTATACGATCGACATCTCTATGAAAAGGGTGCCTGTGTTTATCACATGATTCGGGCAGAATTAGGAGATGAATTATTCGATCGATTTGTCCATACTTTCGTCCAAGATAATGCTCACAAAACTGTTGAAACGATCGATCTACTCCGAGCGATCGATAAAGCTACCGGACGCAATTTAGCCTTCCTATTCGATCAGTATGTATATCGGGGTGGACATCCAGATTATAAGGTTGCGTATAGTTGGGATGGAGATAGTAATTTAGCCAAACTAACTGTTACTCAAACTCAAGCTAAAGAAGGTATTCATACACTCACAAATGACTTATTCGATCTAAAAATTCCAATTGGATTTGGCTATATTACTGGCGAAGTCGTAGATGTCAAAGTTACCAAAATTCGGATCTACGAAAAAGAACAAGTTCTCTACTTCCCGCTGGAAACTAAACCCGATTTCATCAGCTTTGATGTGGGTAATAACTATCTCAAAACCGTCACGCTCGAATATCCCCTACCTGAACTAAAAGCACAGCTCAAATCAGATCCAGACCCGATTTCCAGAATTTATGCGACAGAAGCGATCGCCAAAAAAGGCAACCTCGAAGCTGTAACCGCTCTAACAGAATGTCTAGCAAATGAAGAATTCTGGGCTGTCCGCCTCGAAGCCGCGCAACAATTAGCCAAAATCAAACTTGATATCTCAGCAACTAATCTAATCGCTGAAATCGGTGATGAAGATGCTTTTGTTCGTAAAGCGATCGTTGATGAATTAGGTAATATTAAAACACCCCAAACCTATACGGCAATTAAACAACTAGTCGAAGTAGGTGACGAGAGCTACTACGTCGAAGCCTCTGCCTGTCGTGCCCTCGGTGGTATGACTACTGCTAGCCTCAAAGACAAGCAGGAAGAAGTAATTACCCTGCTGACCGAGGTCTTAAATACCCGCGCTGGTTGGAATGAAGTAGTCCGCGCAGGTGCGATCGGGGGTTTGAGTAAAATGACCGATTCATCTGTAGCTCTAAATACCGTCCTAGAATACGTCAAACCAGGTGTACCGCAACCACTGCGTTTACCCTCGATTCGTGCCCTAGGGGCGATTTCTCAAGGTCAATCCGAGGCAAATCTGACCGTGATTATCGAGAAATTAGCTGAACTTGCTTGCGAGTCGTTTTTCCTAACTCAAGTATCCGTAGTCAATGCCTTAAGCCAAATGGAAACCGTCAAAGCGATCGGCGTACTGCAAGGATTAGCCAATCAAAGTCCCGACGGACGAGTTAAACGAATAGCGGATGAAGGAGTCCAAAAGGTCCAGCAGAAAATTGGTAACGATCGAGCCGTGAAACAGTTACGGGAGGAATTGGAAGAAGTTAAGAAAACCAATCAAGAATTGAAAGGTCGTTTAGAAAATTTGGAAGCGAAAAGTAAATAGTTAACAATTTGATACTCCTCGTCTTAAAAGGATGAGGAGTGTCAAATGTCATACCAGCAAAACTATTCGAGTTTAGTCACCATATCACCCGTGAGACTAAAGGCGCGGACTTCACTAATTTTGACAGGGACGACTTTACCCCGTAGCTCTTCGATATCGCCGTTGAAAAAGGTGAGCCGATTACCGCCAGTTCTGCCGAGCACTTGGTCGGGATTTTTGGAGTTACGTTCTTCCACTAGGACAGATTCTACTCGATCGAGATACCGTCCAGATCGCTCGATCGCGGTTTGAGAAACTAGATGATTGATCCGCTGGAGTCTGTCAAGTTTGATTTCCTCACTGAGCTGATTTGTCCACACCGCCGCAGGTGTGTTTGGGCGGGGCGAATACGCTGCTGTGTTCACCATATCAAAGCCGATATCGGAGATTAATGTTAGGGTACGCTCAAACTGCTCCTCGGTTTCGCTAGGGAATCCCACAATCGCATCAGCACTAACTGACGCATCAGGCATATATTCACGGATAGTATCAATAATCCGCCGATATTTTTCGTGGGTGTAGCCACGGGACATCGCTTTGAGGATGTCGTTATCCCCTGACTGGAAGGGAATGTGGAAATGTTCACACACCTTGGGCAATTCGTGACAGGCTTTGATCAATCGCTCGGTAAAGTAACGGGGATGACTAGTCGCAAACCGAATCCGCTCAATCCCTTCAATATCGTGAATATAGTAGAGTAAATCTGTGAGGGTGTTGAGATGGCGACCTTCGGCAGTGGATCCAGGTAAATCTCGCCCATAAGCATCGATATTTTGACCAAGCAGGGTGATTTCCTTATATCCTTGACGTGCCAAATCTTTGATTTCGGTGCGAATGGCTTCGGGCGTGCGGGACTGCTCGATCCCGCGTACATTCGGTACCACACAATATGTACAGCGTTCGTTACAACCGTAAATCACATTTACCCAGGCAGTCACGCTACTATCGCGACGGGGCTTGGTAATATCTTCGATGATGTGAATTGGTTCGGTCGCAACTACCTGTGCGCCAGCAAATACCTGCTGTAACAGGTCTTCCAGCCGATTGGCGTGTTGTGGTCCCATAATGATGTCGAGTTCGGGAATGCGGCGCAGCAAGGCTTCTCCTTCTTGCTGGGCAACACAGCCAGCCATAATCAGGATTAGATCAGGATTTTCTTTTTTGCGGCGAGTTTGTTTCCCCAGATAGGAATAAACTTTCTGTTCTGCGAGGTCGCGAATGGTACAAGTATTGTAGAGGACTAGATCTGATGTAAATGGATCATCAGTCCATTGAAATCCCATTCCTTCGAGTATCCCACCCATCCGCTCGGAATCAGCCTTGTTCATCTGACAGCCAAAAGTGGTAATGTGATAGCTTCGAGTTGCAGGTGTCATGGCTTCGGAGATAGGGGATAGAAGGGTTAGGCTTTGGGCTTTAGGCTTTAGGCTTTAGGAAAAATATTTGGATTTATGGGGTTTAAATGTCGATCAGTCGAGCAATTTATTCACCTAATACTTGATCAATGACAGTAGTTAGCGCGATCCTGATTATAATCGATCGGATGTCAGCATAATTTATCGATACAAGTTGAATAGAAATTGGCTAAAATCTAGCTAGTCGGCAATGCTCATTCTGCAAATATTGATAGGTAACTTAGATGTCTAATCTTACTAGTACTAAAGCTGCGGCGATCGAATCTACCATCTCCAAGTATCAATGGAATTGGCAAGGACAGCCATTAACCATTGCCTATGAAACTAGTGGTAGCGGCACACCGATCTTACTGCTGCCTTCCTTTAGTACGGTTTCTAGTCGGGGTGAAATGTCTGGACTAGCCCATTTATTATCATCACAATTTCAAGTTACTACTGTCGATTTTCCTGGCTTTGGTGATTCTAGTCGATCGAAATTAGACTACTCACCACCGCTCTACCATCAGTTTATCGCGGACTTTGTGCGAGATATTTACGCAGGTCTGCCAGTGACCATGATTGCGGCTGGACATGCCGCCGGATATGCCCTAAATCTTGCCGCCAGAGTGCCAACTAGTATCGCTAAGTTGGTTTTAGTTGCACCGACTTGGAGAGGGCCATTACCAACGATGGCGCGGGGTCAAAAACCTTGGCTAAAAGTAGTCCGCGAACTAATTCGCACCCCAATTCTTGGTCAATTTTTGTATCAGCTAACTACTACCCCTAGCTTTCTGGCATTCATGTATCGACGGCATGTTTATGCT
>CASBPY010000083.1 GCA_949127675.1 Synechococcales cyanobacterium PMM_0072 | reverse complement strand
GGTCAGGTTAGAATAATCGAAGAAACACTAAAAAACATCAACGAAGCGCGAGAGTTATGACTAGAAACAGTATTTGAATTAGGTAAATCTATTCCACTGCCTAGTGATTAGACCATAATATGAGGCTCTGTCTCTGTTGTAATCAACATGAGAGCTATTACCTAAGCTAAAATTGGGTAATGTAGGAAATTATTCTCGTAGAAGCTTCGATGCTAAATATTTCGCTACCCAAGCAAATTATCGACTTTATCGAGCGACAATCGATCTCTGACGGTTTTAATACGCCCAGTGAGTACGTCTTTCATATTCTGCTCCGAGAACAACAGTGACTCGGACAACAGGATCGAGTTGAATCACTGCTCATGGAAGGATTGGATAGTGGAACACTTGTCGAAGCGACAGATGATTGGTGGAATTCTAAACGTACTGCTTTTGATGCGCTTCATCGATCGTCATCATAACCAAAAGGATTGTGATTACGCCAAAGACTGCTGAATAATCATGATGATTTGATCGATCACCTCATCAATTTTGTTTTGTTTAAGCAGCGCAATCTGACGAATGACATTATCTCGGTTGATTGTGGCGATGATATTTGGTCTGATATAACAAGGACTAATATTAAGTCTACCGTTCTGAAAATCTAGATTCGTTATCTCGACTTCATCACCTCTGCCAAACTTACTAGTGATTGGACAAAAGATTAAATTCTGGCGATCCGATTGAGCAATGAGAAAAGCAGGTCGCCGTTTAGTCGCCGAAGCATCCGAAAAAGGAAACAATACTGAGACGATTGATCCCTGTTGCAAATTTTCTAAAGGTCTTCCCACGCTCGATCCTCCTCATCATTAAGCCATACTTCAGCCAACGACGATTCACTTTGGTTTTGCCAATCTCTCATTAATTGGGCAGACTGCTCTGGATTAACAAGATCTAGACAAATTGAATTGACTCGTTCGATCGACAAACCAGTTAAAGTAGCAACTTGAACAGGATCAATCTTTGCTCGAATCATATTCAGCGCAACTTGAGTTAGACCATTTTGCCATCCCTGTTCCCATACTTCTCGTAAAATAGCAGATTGGGCGATCGTGTTCATAAATACTTGACGAGGATTTTGAGCTAATTGGGTGAAACAGACACCCGAATCCTATTCACATTCTATCCTTAGAAATATCCCACTAGGGATACCCCTCAAGGTTATTATAAATTGGTACAGAGAGTACCTAGATCGCTAACAGGTAATATCCTGGGTAGTTAATTACAGCAACGAGATTTTTATATGTTAGCCAAAAGAATATTACCTTGCCTCGATGTCAAAGCCGGACGAGTCGTCAAAGGCGTAAACTTCGTCGAACTACGAGATGCTGGCGATCCTGTTGAACTCGCCCAGATTTATAATGATGCTGGAGCAGACGAACTAGTATTTCTGGATATTACCGCCACCCACGAAGATCGTGGCACGATGATAGATGTGGTTTATCGGACTGCTGACAAAATATTTATTCCGCTCACCGTCGGCGGGGGGATTCAATCGCCAGCCAATATTAAGGATTTACTCCGCGCAGGTGCTGATAAAGTCAGTCTTAATTCAGCAGCAGTCCGAAACCCCAATTTAATTAACGATGCTAGCGATCTGTTTGGCAATCAATGTATTGTAGTTGCGATCGATGCCAAACGTCGCAATGATCCTAGCAATCCTGGTTGGGATGTATATGTCAAAGGTGGGCGGGAAAATACCGGACTAGATGCGGTCAAATGGGCGCAGGAAGTCACTAAACGGGGTGCGGGTGAGCTGCTCGTCACCAGTATGGATGCGGATGGCACCAAGGCGGGATATGATCTGGATCTGACGAGATCGATCGCTGAGTGTGTTCAAGTTCCCGTGATTGCTTCGGGTGGTGCTGGTAATTGTGAACATATTTATCAAGCCGTTACAACTGGACGCGCGGAAGCAGCATTACTGGCTTCTCTGCTACACTATGGCGAATTAACTGTGGCAGAGATCAAGAACTATCTCCACCAACAGCAGGTACCTGTCAGAATTTAAAGTGCAGGAACTTTGCGATTTTGAACTTCTAACCAAATTAATAGCGCGTTGATATCGGCGGGATTTACTCCCCCGATCCGGGTGGCTTGTCCAATGGTAGCGGGTTGAACTTTAGTTAACTTTTCGCGTGATTCTTTGGAGAGAGTCTCGATCGAACTATAGTTAATATTTCCAGGTATTTTTCGATTAGACTGTTTACTTACTTGGTCGATTTGGTGTTGTTGGCGATTGAGATATCCAGCATATTTAATCTCGATTTCAGCACCTTCTTTTTCGGCGAGTTTGAGATCGTTATTACCGAGTTCAAATTCAGTTAGGCTAGGATAATGGAAGCCAGGACGACGCAATAGTTCGGCGAGAGTAATCGAGCCTTTAATTACTTCTCCAGTTGTTGCCGTTATGCCTTTTCCGGTATCGTCTAATTCTCGAACTCTGGTTTTTTCCAGGCGTTCTTTCTCCGCAACAATATTTGCTTGCTTGCTGGTAAATAATTCCCAGCGTCTATCATCAATCAGCCCGATTTCCCGTCCTAGTGGAGTCAAACGTTGGTCAGCATTATCCGATCGCAATAATAACCGATATTCCGATCGACTAGTCAGCATTCGATAAGGTTCTCGCAAATCTTTGGTACAAAGATCGTCGATTAATGTGCCCAAATAACTCTGTTCGCGGGGGAAGACAATCATCTCCTGATGATTAACAAATCTTGCCGCATTTACCCCCGCAACAAACCCCTGTCCCGCTGCTTCTTCATAACCAGTGGTACCATTTACCTGTCCCGCACAAAATAGCCCCTCAATTTTCTTCGTCATCAGGGTGGGATAACATTGAGTCGCAGGGATATAGTCATAATCCACCGCATAGGCTGGACGTAACATCACGCAGTTTTCCATCCCAATCAGCGTGCGGAGCATTTCAACTTGGAGACTTTCGGGTAAACCCGTCGAAAAACCCTGAATATAAAGTTCGGGAATATCGCGCCCTTCTGGTTCGATAAAAATTTGGTGACTTTCCTTATTAGCAAATCGAACGATTTTATCCTCAATACTCGGACAATAACGGGGGCCTTTGGAATCCACCCAACCGCCATATACTGGAGATAGATGGAGATTGTCGCGAATCAACTGATGAGTCGCCAACGTCGTCCGCGTTAGATGACAAGGAATCTGCGCCTTTTCCACCCATACCTCAGGATCGAAACTAAACCAGCGCACCCGCTCGTCCCCAGGTTGTGGTTCCATCTTACTATAATCGACCGATCGCTTATCCACCCGCGCTGGTGTACCAG
>CASBPY010000082.1 GCA_949127675.1 Synechococcales cyanobacterium PMM_0072 | reverse complement strand
TAAATTGATTGATTACGATACAAATTGTCATAGGGAAACTTCTAACGTTTCTAGATCGCAATCATTACTCCATCCTGTAAATGAATCGCCTGCTGCGTTTCGATCGACGTTTAGCTATCTACGCATGGTCAGTCCATACAAACCTTTGGTCGGCGCGAGAGATTCGCTCTTCCAAATACGGCTATCAGGACGATCGCTACAACACAAGTCACGACGGCGTATGCGATGGGAGACACCCCAGTTATAAATGCTCCAAATATGTTCCCCGCACCATGAAAAATTGCCACTGGTAAGATGCTGCCTTTGGTACTAAGGACAACAGGCCCCAGCACCGCGACGATATACCAGACTGGGCCAACCCGCCATCGGATCGGTCCCTTGAGCAAACCCCGAATCCCTGTCTTACCATGCGCCACCTGTGACACAATCACAGCCGCAAGTGTAGGGCCAATGGCATAAAAGATGGAAAGAAATATGAAGTAAGGACGGTAAAATGGTGCGATGCCTCGCGAGGCTAAAACTACTGATATCATGCCAAGCCATGAAATGCCAAATGCTAAGATATAGAACCAAACAATGGGGTATTTTCTCATTTTTCATCCTCTCCTTTGACGCAGATTGGTTTATCGATAGATTGCATCATCGATCGTGGCTCGAAAGAACTCGCCCTCTGACTCAAACCGTATCTAGTGATTAGCCTTGTCTCACCAGCTTCAGTTTGTCGCAAGAACCAGCCCCATGTTCCATTTCCTTTTAGATCCCACCATAAGATGTACTCAGGTTCTCGGTAATCTTTGACCCACATTCCATTCTTTTGGTTAGGCGTAAATGGAATAAAGTAATCTTGTTCGATTCTTTGATATTTTGGGATGATGTCTCTCGAACTCGGCACGTTAGCATTGTCGATCGAATCGATACTATAAAAACCTGCCCTTCCAGATCCAATTTGGACGATCCATTTCCATACTTCAGTAGGTGGAGCTTTTATTGAGACGGCTCTTGTTGCAATGAAGTTAGGCTTTTGGACAATATCATCACCAGACATAACACATTTGACTTCATCATCTGTCGCTCCCCATCGAAGTTGCCAGGGACGCAAGAGTTTAAAATAGCAAAGTAAGCCAATAATAATGAAAGCAGTAATAAAAGTGAATAGTTGCATTCTATTAAAAACTCCGTTGATGATAAATAACTGCGTGTGTTGTGTGAAAGATCGCAAAAATAACCGCTGGAGCAATATAAAAAATAGGACGATAGCATAAACGTTCCGTGAAATAGAATTTCTCACCTAGCAAGCCCAACCCAATCATCCAAAACACATTTGTGTAAGCTGAAGCGGCGAAACCAATCGTACTGGTACTCCAATCACTGTTAGGGAAAAAATTCTGAGTCCCGTAGGACAGGTAGTAAAGTGTTACTCCAGCCAAATACAGAGCTAACCCTCGTTTTTGAGTTTTGGTGGATATGCCAATGGAAAAAAATGCGGGCATCGCAAATACCAAAATTCGCCCAATACTTTCGATATTCACTAATACATCTGGGATACCTCGATTGAATTGGGCTGGTGTTAATGCAGTTGGAAGAAGGCTCATTAAGCTCAGACTAAAGAGCAGGGGTGGAAAGGTTAGCCAAATACCATTCTTGATGATGTCAGTTGTGGTGATTTTCAAAGGTCATTCCTCTACATTTAGATCTGAAACATTGCGGAAGAGGATTGCGGTGAAACCGATCGCAAATAGGGTTAAGATTGCAAAAGACACTACAAACCCAATAAACTGACTAGTGCCCATTAAACCCATGAGCATTTCACCGTGCCACCGACGAGCAGATTAGTGCCCAAGAGCGTGATAAACACTAGTAGCGTCAAGGCTAATAGATAACCGAGTGGGGCGCGTTGGATTAGCATCCAGCCAGAAATAATCAGCGTGGGCGCAATAATTGCCATGTCCACCACAAAGGTAACGATCGTTGTGTAGCTCCAGACTTCCACTGGTGCTTTGCCTACAAATAATGCAGGTAGAATGCTCAAAACTAATCAGATAACTGGATTCGATCGTTGCAGTGGATTGCTATTGTTCATAAAACTATTACTTGATTGAGCGATCTTAGAAATGCGATCAAAGCAAGTGCTGGCCCAATCAATAACAGTGTCAAAATTAAAGGTGAGTAAATCATGGGGTTTTCCAGTACAGTAATGCGAAAAATAAGTGGGGAAAGTACGGATTAACGGAATTTATCGCTTGTTTATTTTCCCAATTCCCTCAGCCTGCCTGTTGACGATTTTCGGGTTTCCATAGTAGTTAACTTCCCCTACTCCAGATGCATTTACATCCAGTTGTTTTGTCACATAGAGGTCAACACTACCGACTGCATTTGAATTTACCTTGGCATTGATAGCACGCAAATTCTTGGCATTGACACTGCCAACCCCCGATAAAGTAATATCCAATTCCTTTGTTTCCCCAGCGGCACTAAGACTTCCGACTCCAGTCACCACTATCTCTAAGCGATCGTTTTTAATGTTGGATAGATTCGCTTCACCGACTCCATCAAAGACGAACCGCTTTACATTGGGTGTGGATACGACGATCTGTAATTTTTGCTTAGGACTGTATCCTTTGCTGGATCGAATGTACAAAATACCGTCTTTAACTTCAGTCTTAATCAATGGAGTAATGTTATCGTCACCACTGATTTGGACATTCTCCTGGCCTTGAGAACGCACTACGATCGCACCAGCATAGTTCACGTCTAAGGAATTGAAGGAAGCCACTGCTCTTTTCTCGGTCTTAGCCGTACCGCTTCCTTTAACTCCTCCGGGGTTAATAATAAGGCATCCCGCTAATCCGATCGCTAATCCGATGCTGAGTAGTTGTAATGTCTTCATCTCGTCTTTCCATTTTGAGATTTTTTGAAGTAGATACTAATCAAAATTTTAGATCTCCCGATGGGATGAGAAATTCATCGTCTATTTCTAGCGAATATCACGAAATTATTACACTTGTCTCTACACGATTGAGAAGTGAAGCTTTGAATTGGTTACTGAATTGTTAGACAAGCTGAAACCGTTGTTTAGAGCTACTTTGGGATGAGTGGATTTCCTTAACCCTGTTTTTGGTTCCAATGCTACTCAAGCCCCCACTAGGGCGGTAATAGCTAAAATAGTTTGTCTTCGAGTCGGCATATATTCAGACATCGTGAGATGGGATTGTTTTTGAGCCGGATTTCATGACGCAAATTCGTATTCAATCTCTGTAATTTGCCCTTTGTAATACAGCCAAGTACCTTCTGCACGTTCCCATCCCACTTCACCGTTTAAGGGAATATACATCCCATCCCGCACTGTATATTCCCACAATCGACCAACCCAAGGCATCGCCGCTAGTTTGCCGCCAAACGTTCCATAACGAGCCTCAGCCCGAAAGGTATCAATCGTGCCTTCAGCATTAAACCGAAATACAAGAGAGACGGTTGTTTTACCATCTGTCAGCGTCCCCCGCGCAGAATTGTCATCAATGGCTTCCCAGCGCACACCCTGACTAGGTAACAGAGCCGTGGGATACCACGCTGCTTCGGCAAAGAATCGCATCAATTCACCTTGGTTTAGCTCAGGTGTGTCGTGCATAGCTGCAACGGTAAATAGACCGAGTAATGATGCGTGTAAATTGCCTACCCCCGATCGATAGGTATCATGAACTAAAGTATTCAATCCTGGAACTATTTGGATATGTCCATCCCAATCAAAGCCAGGACGTTGAGCCGTCGCAATTTGGGTAGCGGTAAATGGATTCCACTTCACTTCTGTCTCGCTCAGATTAAACTGTCCTTGCTGAGAAAGTTTTGCTGCTGCAACCATTGGTTGTCCATCTTTCAGCACTTTCTGAAAATATCGCTGCACGGGTGCTGGCAAACCTTCAAGCTCTGCTTGACTGTAGAATTTAGGCTCAATTATTTGTCGTCCACTGGCGAATTTAGCACGAAGATTATCGGTATCGATCTGCCACCGATATTTACCATAAATAAGGATAATTCCAATGCTAGCCAGCATTAAAGCACCGATCGTTATCAGCAATTTCATCTATTTGATCTCCATATTAGTTAGCATTTCGGCAGCGATTCTCCAGAGGAGATGCTATTGCACTTGGCGTGAGCCTGCCGTAGGCAAGGCAAACGTGACCCTACCGCAAACGTTCCGACCTTTGATATTATTCTGGATGACTACTGTTTGATTTGATGTATGAATTGATTGATTACGATATAAAATGTTATTGGATCGAGTTCCTCATTCCCAACTATTTTGCTTCTGGGAGATTGATAACTTCTCAGAAATGTGCGATTAAAAAAGGAGTTACAAGAGTGCAAACAATGAAGAATTTAAAGCATTCGATAAAACTATTTATTTGTGTGATCACTTTGGCATTAGAGAGTTGTAGCACTCCAGAATCAAGTATTAACGATCAGACAACCACACAAGCCACGCCAACGGAGACTCTATCAATCAAGCCGACATCAATTGAGTCCGTTCCTAAGAATATCAAACCGACGGGCTTTAAAAAAACGATCGTCTTGCAGGGATTAGAACGACCTTGGAGCATGGCATATCTGCCTGATGGGGCACTCCTGATTACTGAGCGAGGCGGTAGAATACAACTATTGCGAAAGGGGATTTTAGAGCGAGTTGACATCGGCATACTTCCAGAACTATTTGTTTCTGGACAAGCGGGTTTGATGGATATATCTTTACATCCGCGTTATTCGGAAAATAATTTTGTCTATATGACTTATTCCAAAGGCAATTCCCAATCTAATCGCAGTAGTATTTTGAGAGCGAAGTTTGACGGGAAAACTTTTTCCAATCCGCAAGTAATTTTTGAAGTAACACCATCTAAATCTGGCAATCAACACTTCGGTTCGCGAATTGTATGGCTTCCCGATGAGACGATGCTCGTAGCGATCGGCGATGGCGGAAACCCACCTTTAGAAATTGATGGAGAACCTAGCCGAGTCCAATCACAAAAATTGGACAGTCAACTCGGTAAGGTTTTGCGCCTCAATGACGACGGTTCAATTCCCAAAGATAACCCGTTTGTAAAAACTGCCAACGCAAACCCCGCAATCTGGAGTTACGGACATCGCAACATTCAAGGTCTATTTGCCGATCGCCGATCCAAGCAGATCTGGGCGACCGAACACGGTTCGAGAGGAGGCGACGAGCTAAACCTAGTCGAAGCTGGTAAAAATTACGGCTGGCCGATCGTAACCTTTAGCCAAGAATATACTGGTGGAGAAATTTCTCACGAAAGATCGCGCCCCAACATGGTTGATCCGAAGCTAGTTTGGACTCCCGCGATCGCTCCTTCTGGCTTGATGTTATATCGCGGCAAAATCTTTCCTGACTGGCAAGGGAATCTCTTTGTTGGTGGGTTGGTGAGCAAAGATGTCATCCGCGTCAAAATAGAAAATAATAAAGCAATAATTCAAGAAACAATTCCGATCGGTCAAAGGGTGCGGGACGTGAGGGAAGGAACGGATGGTTCTATTTACATTCTCACCGACGAACAATCAGGTCAGTTAATTCGACTCGATCCGAAGTTCTAGCGATCAATTTCCTTATACCCGTTCCCCAAAATCGGATCCAAGGCTAGGTCGCCTAGAGCTAGAGTTCGCAATTCTGCACCCGCAGCATATTCCTCAGCCAAAGCTCCGCACAGGCTTTCTTTTTGTGGATGTCTGAGTATGACTAAAATCTTCGGCTCTAGGGTGAGGTAATGGTGTGAGATTTTGACCCAAATTGAACAGAGATCGACCCAGAAAAACTATTACTAAAATACTAAAATGGAAAGTTAAATTGCAGAAAGATGAAATCAAATGGCAAAAGTCAAACAACGACACCTGGGTGGATTGCCGCCCAAATACAGTTTCATGGTCAATCCTTACCCAGAGGAACGAGTCTCGCGTTGTCCTTTATGCGATCGAAAAAGTAGACAACGCAAAATACCGCTCTTGATTCATATCAATCCCAAACATTTAATTGCGCTGAACTATACTTGTCGTTACTGTCCAGATTGCGATCTACTGATCGCTCATAAACATGAAATCGAACATTATCTGACTGCATTATTTAGCCAGCTAGCTCCCGATGCGATTGGTAATGACTATCTGGCTGTTGGCACAGTCGAGAAAAGTGCGTGGAAAGAAGGACTAAAACAGCAGCAATCGAGCGATCGACTTTTGCCACATGCCAGTGATTTTGCTACCTATTATGAGGAATTACAGCTAACTAGAGCAGGCTATTACAAGGCAGGTCAAAAGCCACCTGTCGCAGTACCTCCACCATCTCAAGAGTGGGTCAAAATCAGCCCTAACTAAGCTGTAATCGAACGATGAGCGATCGATCATCTGGTGATGCTCTCATCATTCGGCTGCTGACAGCATCAGTCGTGCATCCGCTCATTTCGCTGGGATTGACGCGGTAAATCGCAACTTTTTCCGCCCGTCATCACGAGTCGATCCAAATGATTCGATAGTTCTCAAGCATCAATTTGCTTGCAAATGTTGGGGATTGAAACCATTCCCCAAAACTGAGATCCGCTCTTCGGATAATGAATTGATCGAAAGTTCTCCAGTTTGTAACCAAGTAGCTAAAAGAGGTGGGATGTTTACTCGATCGAGATAATCATGTAGTTGTTGACCGTCGAGGATTTCCCGTTCTAGTAACACTTCTGCCACCTCTTTCAGTAGTGATTGGTTGTGTGCCAGAATTGCCCCAGCGATGTGATGGGCATTATCGATGAGATGTTAACTTCTCGTTGGCGTAGCCTACCGTAGGTAATCGATCTCGGAC
>CASBPY010000081.1 GCA_949127675.1 Synechococcales cyanobacterium PMM_0072 | reverse complement strand
GGGCTGGGGTGGGATAAAGATATCCGTAACCAATTCAATTTCTAAACTCGATTAACCGTTCGCGGAGCATCTTCTCGGAACGAGACGCTACGCGAACGGAACGAGGATCGATAAAATGGTTTTTTGACCACAGTAGCAGGGTGGAGCTTACCTCGAATTTCAACTTCGACAACTTGCCCAATTTTAGCAAATTCAGTCGGGATATAGGCTAGGGCGATCGCTTGTCCCAGCGTTGGGGACATAGTACCACTAGTGACCATCCCTGCTGGCTGACCGTTAATCACAATCGGGTAATTATGGCGGGCAATGTACCGTCCCTGCATATTTAGCCCCACTAGTTTGCGGCTGACTCCCGCTGCTTTTTGGCGTTCCAAAACATTCCGCCCGATAAAGTCACCCTTGGTATCCAGATGGACGATCCAGCCCAAGCCAGCTTCTAGGGGTGTAGTAGTATCGCTAATCTCTTGACCGTACAAACACATCGCCGCTTCCAATCGAAGGGTATCTCGCGCCCCCAAGCCGCAAGGAGTAACTCCAGATGCCAATAGAGCGTCCCAGAGTTTAATCCCAATTTCTGGAGCAACCATTACTTCAAATCCATCCTCACCAGTGTAACCAGTGCGGGCGATAAAAGCGGGGTTTTTAAAAATAGAAGCTCTGGAATGACCGAAATTGGTTATTTGTGAGAGGTCAATATCAACTAATGGTTGCAGATGTTTAACAGTTTCTGGCCCTTGGACAGCGATTAATGTTTGCTCGGCGGAGATATCTTTAAACTTGACGAGATTTAGATCCAGATGTGCTAATAACCAGTCTTTATCTTTATCTTTAGTACCTGCATTGACGATAAGTACCACATTTCCCGCGCCTTCTTGATAAACGATAATGTCATCGACGATTCCCGCTTGAGGGTTTAGCAACACCGTGTATTGAGCTTGCCCAGGTTGAAGCCGACTGAGATCTGATGGGACTAGAGCTTGCAATTGCTCGATCGCCGCTGCGCCTTGCAGGATAAACTTACCCATGTGGGAAATATCAAACATCCCCACTCGATCGCGAATAGCAGTATGTTCGGGGACGATGCCACTAAACTGGACGGGCATTTCCCAGCCTGAAAAGCTAGTCATTCTGGCATTGAGAGCAATAGCTCGATCGTAAAGCGGAGTGCGTAAGGTGTTGGAGTCTGGTGCAGCCACTGATTTTATCTACCTGGTAAATGAGGAGTTATGGATTATCTTATCCTTTTCACCACACAGGAATTTTACTCGATCTAGGTAATGACAACTTTAAAGCTTGTAGGAGATTGTGTAAGTTGGGTTTGGCTCTCTTTCTACCCAACTTACAAGTTGTCTGCTATTTGACGATCGATCCAAAATCAGCCAATACCCGCGCATGATTACGAACTAATCCTAATAGATTCAATCGGTTGGTTTTAATCTCTGGATTGGAATCCATTACCAATACGCTATCTTCCCCATCAAAGAAGCTGCTAATTGCGGGTGTAAGTTGCGCTAGTGCGTTGATTAACTGTTGATAGTTACGGGAAGCTTGAGCGGCTTTTGTTTGGGGTTCTAGGGCAATTAAACCATCATAGACAACTTGTTCTGAGGATTTTTGGAACAGGTTGGTTTGGACTACTTGGGTGGCTACTAATTGTTGGGTATCGAGTTTGCCTTGAGCGGCTAATTTACTCGATCGATTCACAGTTGCATAGATATTTTCCAAGGTACCGTTATCCCGAATCTCCTGGAGGAATAGGGCGCGTTCACGAGTATCGAGTAAGTCTGTTAGGGCACGTTGGGTATATTCTGGGTCGTTTTCACCTAAGACGGCATTAACGAGATCGTAGTCAATGTGATGGTCTTCCTGGAGAAGATTTCGCAACCTTTGGATGAAGAAGTCTTGTAATTGTTGAGTGAGTTCGGTGGGATTTATTTGAGAGCGAACTTGGTAAAATTCGGTGACAATTTTAGTAATTAATTCTTCTAAGTTGATACCTAAGTTGGCATTCCAGGCAATATTAACAATTGCATTTGCCGCACGTCTGAGGGCAAAGGGATCGGATGATCCGGTGGGTAACATGCCTAAGCCAAAAATACAGACTAATGTATCTAATCTGTCAGCAATGCCGACAATTTGTCCGGTGATGGTTTGGGGCAGACTATCTTCAGCATTACGAGGTAAATAATGTTCGATAATTGCGGTGGCGACTTCAGTAGATTCACCATTAGCGATCGCATATTTAGATCCCATGATTCCTTGGAGTTCAGGAAATTCACCGACCATTTGGGTGACTAAATCAGCTTTACATAATAATGCCGCGCGGGAGATATTTTGACACTGTTCGGGATTGAGATTTAACTGAGATCCGATCGAGTTAGCATTAGTGACGATGCGATCGACTTTCAATTTTACCGATCCTAAATCGGCTTGAAAGGTGACAGTTTCTAGTTTGGGGAGATAGTCAATTAATGGTTGAGCTAAATCGGCATTGTAAAAATATTGACCGTCGGCTAATCTGGCTCGTACAACTCGTCCATTTCCAGCGGCAATAACCGCTGATTTATTCGGATCGCCATTGGAGATCGTAATAAAGTTAGGTAATAATTTTTGTTTAGTAGCATCGGTAAAGATCGGGAAATATCTTTGATGTGTCACCATGACTGTGGTGATTACTTCGGTGGGTAATGCCAGAAATTCATCATCAAATTTACCGACTACGGCGGTGGGATATTCCACTAGATTGATCACTTCGGCAAGTAAATCGGGATAAACTTCAGCAACCCCGCCCATTTTCGTCGCCGCAGCTTGGATCTGTTGCTGAATATCGGTTTTGCGTTGGTTCTGATCTACATTTACAAAACCATCTGCCAAGGTTTTTAAATACCCAGCGGCTGAAACGACAGAAACTGGTGCGGGATGCAAAACGCGATGGGTTTGGGAAATGCGATCGCTTTTAACTATATCCTCACCATTGATAATCTCGATCGGTAAAATATCCTGATTCCATAATGCCACCAACCAGCGAATCGGACGGGGAAATTTCAAATCCCCATTTGCCCACCGCATCAGGCGTTTACCTTCCAATTTAAAAATCCACTGGGGGATTAACTCCGTCAAAATATCCTTAGTATCTCTCCCCGCGATCGTTTTGGTGATAAAAATAAACTCACCTTTATCCGTCGGGCGTAATTCTAGACTAGCAACATCTACCCCTTGCTTCTTGGCAAATCCGATAGCTGCGGGAGTCGGGACACCATCTTTATACGCCGCCGCTGCTGGAGGGCCTTTGATTTCCTCCACCCGATCGATCTGGCGATCTGGTAAATTAGTGATAATCGCGGACAGACGGCGGGGCGTAGCATATATTTTTACCACGCTAGTCAAAGCTTCAGCCGCCAGACTCGCCGGAATCATCTGCTCCCACTGCCGAATTGCGTCGCTGACAAACCCTGCGGGCAAATCTTCAGTACCGACTTCCAACAAAAAATCAGACATATCGAAAAATTAATAATTACAGTTAAAAATATAGATTTAAGCGAAACTCGATCAAAGATCTACCAGTTTATATTATCGATCGAAACTTGAGTTTAATTCTCCACAATCCTAGCGGGGATAGCCAAATCTCACAACTAGCGATCGATCGAGAAAAGTAAGTTCGGCGATACAATAGACATAGACATCGCTCTCCACCAACTTTTTATAGCCCCATGACCGTAGCTACACCGACTAAAATCCAGTATGAAGCCGTAATTGGGTTAGAGACACACTGTCAACTCAATACTGCTACCAAGATTTTTTGTAACTGTTCTACTGAGTTTGGTTCTGTACCCAACCACAATATTTGTCCCGTCTGCACGGCAATGCCTGGAGTCCTACCAGTCCTGAATGAGAAAGTGCTGGAATATGCCGTCAAAGCTGGCTTGGCTCTAAATTGTCAGATTGCTGCCTATAGTAAATTCGATCGGAAGCAATATTTCTATCCTGACTTACCCAAGAACTATCAAATTACTCAATTCGATTTACCCATCGCCGAACATGGCTGGGTGGAAATCGAAATCCTCGATGATGCAGGCGTGCCTACCCGCAAAAAAATTGGGATCACGCGGATGCACATGGAAGAAGATGCAGGCAAGCTGGTACATGGTGGTAGCGACAGATTAGCTGGTTCAAGTTATTCCCTCGTCGATTACAATCGGACTGGTGTTCCCCTGTGTGAAATCGTGTCCGAGCCAGATCTTCGCAGCGGTGTGGAAGCTGCTGAATACGCTCAAGAAATTCGCCGGATCATCCGCTATCTGGGCGTTGGTGATGGCAATATGCAAGAAGGCTCTCTCCGTTGCGATGTGAATATTTCGGTGCGTCCAGTGGGGCGTGAAGCCTTTGGGGTCAAGGTCGAAATCAAGAATATGAACTCGTTTAGTGCGATTCAACGGGCAATCGACTACGAGATTGAGCGACAAATTGCCGCGATTGGGAATAATGAGCCAATTGTCCAAGAAACTCGACTCTGGGAGGAAGGTACCCAACGCACGATCAGTATGCGGAGCAAGGAAGGTGCCAGCGATTATCGTTACTTCCCCGAACCCGATCTCACGCCGATGATTTTGGCAGATAGTCAAAAAGCGGCTTGGAGTGCCGAACTACCCGAATTACCCGTCCAAAAACGCCACCGCTATCAATCAGAACTAGGTTTATCACCCTATGATACGCGGGTCTTGACCGACGATCGATCTGTTGCTGAATATCTGGAAGCAGCGATTACGGCTGGTGCCGATATCAAGCAAGCGGCTAACTGGGTGATGGGAGATATCACTGCTTATCTGAAAAATCAAAAGGTAGGCATCAAAGATATTGCTCTGACTCCAATTATTCTGGCTGAATTAATTGGCTTGATTGATAAGGGTACAATTAATGGCAAAATTGCCAAAGAAATTCTACCCGAATTGTTCGAGCATGGTGGTTCGGTTCAAAAATTGGTTGATCGCAAAGGATTGACTTCGATTTCCGATCCGGCTGAATTGGAAAAAATCATCGATGAACTGCTGGTTGCTAATCCGAAGGAATTAGAGCAATATAAGGCTGGAAAAACTAAGCTATTAGGTTTCTTTGTCGGTCAAATGATGAAGCAAACTGGCGGACGTGCAGAGCCAAAGTTAGCCAACCAAATCTTGACGAAAAAGCTCAATAGTTAGAGTGGAAAATCCCCTCCGAGGAGGGGATTTACATGCATGAATCAAAATATTCAAATTGGGTTGTCGATCGGTAATTCTCGTTATCATTGGGCTTGGTTTCTAGACACCAAGCTTAAATCGAGTTGGGATACAGAATATTTAACGATCGATCGATTCTCACAGTTATTTCCGATCGATCTCCAAGCAATAATTAAAACTGATCGACTCAAACTAGATACAATCCCCATCTATCTAATTTCCGTCGTCTCCAATCAAACAGAAATTTGGCAACAATTACCACAAGTCAAACAAATTACCCTAACTGATATTCCGTTACGAAATATTTACGCGACATTAGGAATCGATCGAGCATTAGCTGCATTCGGTGCGGGGGAGATCTATGGC
>CASBPY010000080.1 GCA_949127675.1 Synechococcales cyanobacterium PMM_0072 | reverse complement strand
GGTTTCGGTTTGTTCATTTTAAGTATTTTTATTTTTAGTAAAGCTCGGTGTCGATCCGAGCTTTTTTGCGTTCTGTTTAAGCGCAGAAGTCGATCGATAGTAATGAGATAATAAAACTAGCTTATCTTTCTACCTAGCAGCCTATGATCCGCGTTTGCTTTACCCTGGGAACTCGCCCTGAAGCGATTAAATTAGCCCCTGTGATTCGGACATTCAAAGCATCGAATAAATTTACCACACAGGTAGTTCTAACTGGACAACATCGAGAGATGGTGGCACAGGTGATGGAGATTTTTGGGTTGGCGGCTGATCGAGATTTGGACATCATGCAGCATCAACAAACCCTGACAGATATCACCCAACGCAGTTTACAGGGTCTAGAACGACTGTTTCAGGAGATTGAGCCACAACTAGTCATCGTCCAAGGCGACACTACTACCGCCTTTGCAGCAGCCTTAGCCGCATTTTACCAACAAATTCCGATCGGACATGTTGAAGCGGGATTACGCACCGACAATTTATTCAATCCCTATCCAGAGGAAGCCAACCGCAGATTGATTTCCCAAATCGCTCAGTTACATTTTGCCCCAACTAGTCTCGCTGTCGAAAATCTCCATAAATCTGGGGTAACAGGCAAAATCTACGAGACGGGCAATACCGTCATTGATGCACTCCTAACTGTCGCCAAATCTCAGCCTGCTTGTGACATTCCAGGATTGGATTGGAGCAAATATCGGACTATTCTCGCTACCGTTCACCGCCGCGAAAACTGGGGCGAACCATTGCAGAGCATTGCGGCTGGAATGCTCCAAATCTTGGAGCAGTTTCCCGACACGGCACTCTTACTACCCCTACATCGGAATCCGACAGTACGAGAGCCACTGACACAAATTTTGGGCAGCCATCCCCGCGTATTTTTAACTGAGCCGCTGGATTATAGCCAACTCGTCGGTGCGATTCAGCGCAGTTATTTGCTACTTTCTGATTCTGGTGGGTTGCAGGAAGAGGCTCCCAGTCTGGGTAAACCTGTGCTGGTATTGCGGGATACCACCGAGCGTCCTGAAGCCGTCACTGGTGGTACGGCAAAATTAGTCGGTACCAATGCTGCTACTATCTTCGCCGCCGCCAGTGAATTACTCAGCGATACGGGAGCTTATCAAACGATGGCGACTGCGATTAATCCATTCGGGGATGGAAGTGCTTCAAGCCAGATTTTAACTGCGGTAGAGCAGTTTTTTGGGGTGTAAAATTCGATCGATTAATTTTGCTAGTACAGATCAATGCTATTCCTGATCTTTGTTTGTTGTTTAGCTCTTTATGTTGCCTGTAATCTGGGAGCCAATGATGTTGCCAACTCGATGGGCACTTCGGTTGGCTCAAAAGCAGTTACCCTCACCCAAGCGATTGTGATTGCTGGAGGATTGGAATTTGCAGGTGCGGTATTGTTTGGGCGAGAGGTATCTTCGACATTGGCAATCAGTATTGCCAATCCTGATTTATTTGTGAGTCAGCCCCAAACACTGCTATTGGGAATGATTGCGGTGTTAATTAGTTGTGGATTGTGGTTGCAAATTGCTACTGCTAACCAATTGCCTGTAGCATCATCTCATGCTGTTGTCGGGGCAATCGCTGGATTTAGTTGGGTTGCGATGGGTGTTCAGGCGGTAAAATGGTCGGCACTAGGGACAATTTCGATCGCATGGGTGGTTACACCTGTGGTGAGTGGGTTGATAGCTGCTGGTTTTTACTTGTTAATTAAACACTGGATTGTGGCGCAAGCACAGCCGTTGCTGCAACTAGAGCAATGGATGCCGTGGTTGTCTTTGATTCTGGTGAGTGTGTTTGGCGTGATTGTTTTACCAACTGTGGTGGATACATTACCGTCAGAATTTTTGCCTAGGGTACCCCGCCATGATTTCTCGTTGGGATTGGGCGGACTTGCCGCGCTGCTAATTACATTGGTGGGCTGGCAACGACTAGGGCGAGAAACTATCCCGATTGAGTCTGGAGCTAGTGTAGCGGTTAACAAGGTTGTCGAGGGTCAATTAGCAAAATTTCAATTGTTGAGTGCTTGTTGCGTGGCATTTGCTCATGGCTCCAATGATGTGGGTAATGCTATTGCGCCATTAGCGACAATTCTCTATATCCACAGCACTGGAACTGTGCCCCAATCTAACTTAGAAATTCCGTTCTGGGTGCTAGTTCTGGGTGGAGTCGGCATTGTGACTGGATTAGCAATTTGGGGCAAACAAGTAATCGAGACGATTGGTGAAGGGATCATCAAACTCGAACCCAGTAGTGGTTTCGCCGCCGAATTAGCCACTGCTGGGACGATTTTAATTGCTTCGAGCTATGGATTGCCTGTCTCGACTTCTCACGCCTTAGTGGGGGCAGTAGTTGGGGTTGGGGCTGTCAAAAATTGGCGATCGGTTAACCTAAATACACTAAGATCGATCGGTATGGCGTGGATTATTACCATTCCGATCGCTACTGTGCTTAGTGCTGGCATATTTTCAGTTCTGCGGTACTTTTTTGACTAATCAATTCTATTTTTTAGTGCAATTAAGCAAGTTTACTTATTTTCTGCCAAACTGGTGGAAGCGAGTATCCAAGTTGCATTCAAGACAATAATATGGGTAGAGATTTACCCGTGACAATACTTGGTCTAATATGCCCACACGATGAGTCCGCCGAACATTACCCGTTCCACATTTTGGACAGTTATGAATCACTGCCGAGTTAGTGCCTGAGTTCATGATTGTAGTGCCTATTTGTATAGAACTTTGATATCTCTATAGTACCCGCAAAATCAGGTTTCATAACGCAACACATCCGCTATTTGACTGAAATTAATTATTTCTTTGTAAACTAGGCCAGGTGTTCGGGATGTCCAAATTCCCCAACTATTTTCTGCCAAAGTGGTGAGAACGAACGTCACATTCCTGGCAATAATAAGGATAAAAATTCATTATCGAGAATAATTTATCTATAATCGTCTTGCGGCGAGTGCGCCGAACCTTTTTCGAGCCACAGTTTGAACAATCACGAACAGCTAAAATATCACTTTTTGAATTTATCATTGATGTTACTCCGAGAGATAAAATTCTTTTATAGTTTTATGCTAGCCAACAAAGATCGTAACCGTGTCCGCCATTTTGCTGAAATTATTTTTTTGCTGTCAACTACTAGACATTTTATTGGGTGTATAAATTACGACGAAAATATTTAAAAGATTGAACAATCATCATTGAAGTGCATACTACAACAATCATATGTATCAAAATTTAATTTTATTCGACGGAGTTTGCAATTTTTGCAATACAGCCGTGCAAACGGTAATTAAGCTCGACAATCAAAAAATCTTTAAATTTGCAGCAATTCAGTCAAAATTGGGACAGCAACTGTATCATCGACATGGACTGGATTCAGTGGATATTCAAACGTTGATGTTTGTTGATGGAGATACAATTTTGACCAAGAGTGATGCTGTCTTGGCAGTACTAGCAAGGCTCGATGGTGGCTGGCAATTATTAGCTGGCTTCAAATCTCTGCCACAGCCATTAAGGGATTGGGCATACACAGAGTTTGCCCGCCAAAGGTTCTTTCTATTTGGACGGCGAGAAACTTGTATGGTTCCCACTCCAGAAGTGCGAGAACGATTTATTGTGGATTAAGTGTCAATGGGTAGCTACTAGAGAGCCAACGACTAGAAGTCGTGGCTAGTGATGCAAAGTCCGCCTACGCGGACTAATACGTCAGTCCGCCTACGCGGACTTTACGGCACTAGCAGCGGTTTTAACCGCTGTCTATTTGTCTAAACCTTCGCCAATTGTTTCACTTCGACAGGTGCCGTCAGAGCTTCTTCCAGCTCTGATTTGCCCAATCGTGCTTCGAGAATATTCATCACTTCTCGCCCAAAATCATTGGGATTGTCGCGGAAGGCTTGGAGACAGACTTCACCAAAGAATGAACCGAGTGGTTCGGGATTCCAGAGCAGTTTTTTAGCCACCCAAGGCATGTGACTCATGGGGTTGTACCCTGGTTTAATCACATTATTTTTGAAGGCGTATTCTTCTAAGTGAGTATGGGGTTGTAAGCCGATAAAAAAGATCGCTGGTTCAACTTTATCTGCACCAAAGATTTTCTCCATTTCACGGTGATAAGCGATCGTTTGACGAATAGTTTCAAACCGTTCATCGATCACATTAAATGAGTAATTGATCGACACCATATCTTCAAATCCAGCAGCTTTGAGATCGCGACAATTTTGGAGTACAGTCCGCAGATTATAACCCATCCGCATTTTTCGGACTAGTTCTTGAGAGCCGCTAGTAATACCGATCTCAAAGTAGTTCATCCCCGTTTTGACCATCAAATCGCAGAGTTCTGGAGTGACATTATCTGCCCGAATATAGGCTGCCCATTTGATATCATTCATCCCACTAGCAACAATTTTCTGGAGTAGCTCGATCGCATCATCTATGTACTTTCGGGCTGGGATAAATTGAGCATCAGTAAACCAGAAATTCCGAATCCCGCGATCGTATAATTGACGCATTTCAGCCACTACTTCATCAGCCGGATTGATCCGTACTTGTTTACCTTCAATTACGGTATAAACACAGTAGCAACAGTTATGGGGACAACCGCGTTTTGTCTGTACCCCAACATAGAAATCCCGATCTTGGAGATAGTAGCTAAATTCTGGCCAGATTGTCTCAATATAATCATAGTTACAGGCAGTCTTCTCGATCGAAGCTGGTGGTTCATGTACTAATCCTTTTCGTGGTGCTTCTCCGACAATGTAACAACGTTCTTTTGTCAAATCTTCAGATCTAATAATCTTCTCTAGCAGGGCTTCACCCTCACCAATTGAGACGATCGATCCCTTGGGCAAACTCTTGGATAACTGCTCGTAGAAGACGCTAACAGCACCACCACCGACGACTAATTTACTGTCAGGATTATATTTCTTGGCGCGTTTGATCCCCCGCTTGATCAAGGACATATTCCGCCACAATTCGGTGTAGTGACTAGTGAGCATTCTCGCTCCACCTAATGCCCCGCGTAGCTTCTTGAGCGGATTGCGATCGTAAAATACTTCAAAAGAGTTTTGGAGCGGATTGCCACCACGCCCACCTACTGGTGCATAGATCTGGATATCCCGCCAAGAGTATACCAATAAATCGGGCTGGAACTGATCGATCGCCACATCCATCGCCGCACCATAATCTAATGGTGGTACTGCACCCAGATCGAAAATCCGCTGTTCGACATCGGGAAACTGCTTATGAACATGGTCAGATAAGTATACAACTCCGATCGGAAAAATTGGATTACAGGGTAGGCGACAATAGAGAATTTTAGTAGTCATATAAATTAGGTTTTAGGCTTTAGGTTTTAGGCTTTAGCTCTAGTAGTCTTAGGGTGGGAACTACCCACCAGCTAAATTGCCCCTTAATAGTTAAAAATATATATAGTGTTTCGATCTTTTTGTCAGAGCTAATCGAACAGATGCCAGTGACAAATTTTATGAATGCCTTTAATATAACTTTACACACAATTCCAGCGGAAAGGTAGTGTCAGAATCAGATTTGATGACTACCTGTACCTAAACAACCAATATTTATTGACGATCCCCACTAATTGAAAAAGTAGTATATCTTACAGCTTTGATCTAAATATGAGTGATACCTTAGTGTTGTCAATCTTTCTCTGGGTACCAGATGAACTAGCTCATTATGGCTCACATACTAGATCCCCTTCCATCAGACAGTCAAAATGATGACATTTGTTGTTGCTATGTCAACAGCACCAGCCAGATCCAAGTTGCCAGAATTACCAATGTTCATAACTGGTACTTTGAGCGAGTTGTTTTTCCTGGACAACGGCTAATATTTGAAGCTCCCAGCTATGGATATCTAGAAATTCACACTGGGATGATGGCAAGTTCAATTTTGTCAGACAAAATTCCTTGTCAACAACTAACTGTGATCGGCGGCTGCGAACCAATTGAATTATCAATTCCAGCGATAGCACCCCAATTAGAATATGCTAACTGACCGATCGGGTAGACAGCTTGAGATCGCCCCGATCCCCAGACATGGTAGAATATCTGACAACTATAATAACCGTGTTGGAAACAAGGATTAATCAAATATGGACGCAGCACTCGTCATTGCTAAATTGCCAGAAGCATACGCCATCTTCGATCCGTTAGTCGATGTGCTACCAATCATTCCTGTACTATTTCTAGCTTTAGCCTTTGTTTGGCAAGCTGCTGTTGGCTTTCGCTAAAACTCGATTGACATTAATATATTATATTTCGGTAGGCACCCTAAGTTTGAGGGTGTCTATTTTTTGACAAAAAATCGGAGTGCCAAACTTAAATCTGACCGACACGATCAGTTTCGTGGTTGAGCTGGGCATATTAATAGTAACGCCAGCCCAACCAGTCAAATCTTGATCGCAGACTAGCACTCATGTCAAAACCAGCACTAGATCATTCTCTCTTGTATTTGATGATGTGGGCACAGCAGCTTGCCAAAAGAGAGTCCAACGAGGGCGGCTACGCGATGATGTTAGTATCGATCGTGACCGTGATGATGTTTAGTCTCCTAGCAGCTTATCTGACGATGACTAATCTCAGTAGATCTGCCACAAATGCTTATACCGAAAGTAATAGTACTTTCTATGCCGCAGAGTCAGGACTCAACCAAAGATCTAATGCTGTTCGCCAAAAATTCGTGGGCTATGCGACTCCTGAGGGAACTAGCCCTGGAACTGGTGGGATTGCTGGGCCAGAAAACATGGCAGCTTGTCTCGATGCCGATCCGAATAATGATGGTACTGGTGACTTTGCTTGTCAAACATTAGTACTCAACTATCGCCAATCAACTGGCACTAACGTTAGTAGCAATTCATCTGGATCACAAACTGCGACTGACTATAATAATCTTATTACCTACAACGCCTATACATTTACAAGCGATCGAACTACATATACCGATCCTGTCCGCAAAATTCCCCAATTCCAGACAATTCCCCCTGGACAAGTCTATGCTGGATTAAACGCTCAAGAATATAAGTACACCGTCTACAGCATGGCGACGAGCAAGCTGGAAGGGAATCTCGATGCTAGAGCGACTACAGTACTGGAGATGACTTTCAAGAATCGGGTAATTCCCTTATTTCAGTTTGCAGCATTTTATAACGGAGATCTGGAAATGAATTCCACATCCCAAATGGACATCAATGGACGAGTCCATACTAATCGAAATTTGTATATTCAACCGACTCCCATCCCGCCGAGCATTGAGACGACTAGATTGCTTGGGCAAGTAACTGCCGCAAATAGTATTTATAATCGAGTTGATGCGATTACGGTCAACAGAAATG
>CASBPY010000079.1 GCA_949127675.1 Synechococcales cyanobacterium PMM_0072 | reverse complement strand
CCCCTACCCCCTATCCCCTAACTCCGATGGCATCCACATTTTCCTTTGATATTGTCAGCGATTTCGATCGACAAGAACTAGTCAACGCCCTAGATCAAACCAATCGCGAGATTATTAGTCGGTACGATCTTAAAGATACCCAAACTACCGTCGAACTAGCTGAGGACAAAATTACGATCAATACATCTAGTGAAATGACTCTAGATGCCGTCCATGACATGCTTCAGAGCAAGGCAATCAAACGCAACTTGTCGCTGAAAATCTTCGACTATGGCACAATTGAATCAGCCAGCGGCAATCGGATCCGCCAAGAAGTCACCCTCACCAAAGGGATCAGCCAAGAAATTGCCAAGCAAATTTCCAAATTAATCCGCGACGAATTTAAGAAAGTCCAGCCATCTATTCAAGGTGATGTCGTGCGAGTTACGGCAAAGGATAAAGACGAGCTACAAGGAGTAATGCAGCGATTGAAGCAGGAAGATTTACCTGTAGCTTTGCAATTTACTAATTATCGATAATCTTTTCCACAATCAACGTTACATTTTCCCACTTGCCATTACTGTCATATCGACGCACCAATCGCTGACGTTGACCCGTTTGATGTATCCAACCAATTTCCAGATCGAAGCCATGTCCTAGATTGATTTTGGTGGGTGTAATGGCATAACCACCATCGGGAAGTAGTAGCATTTGATAAGACTGATGATCTCGCTCGTCTGTAAATTGCCATAATCTCGCTGATGGAAGATCGGTAGCAACTGTGAGATCGATTCTCCAGGGGAGAGGCTCCGCCAACGAATGATCTTGTTCAACTAACTGATAACCAGTATCGTTGACACGGAATGTCGATCGAGTATTGGTTTCGATCAAAGGTCGCTGATCGGCGGATAATGTAGTAGCAATACCAGTCCAGGTGCCCAACAAATCGGCAATATTTAAGTGAGGACGTTCGGGGGTAGTAGCTCCTTGAAGTTGCTCTCTGACAAACGTAACTCGATCTAGTTGTTGAGCGATATCAAATGTCTGAATCATCCGAAAGCGGCGATTTCCAGCTATGAGCGAAAATTCAGCGATCGTTTTTATGCCAATATTTACCATCAGTGCCCCAGAGCTAAAGGCACCCGTCTCAAAGTAGATTGCGCCGATACCTGGTGGGGTGCTAAAGTCCCAGACGACTTCCTTGGCATATCGTTCAGTACTATTTGGTAACGGATAAAAGCGGTTTAGCACCAGATGGACTGATTGATTGTCACGCATAACTGCGAGCTTGATTACACTCGGAATGTCCTCGATTGCTTCTCCCTGGGAAGTAACCGTAGTGAAAGAACCAACCCATTCACCTAAATTTTCCAGTACGCATTCCCACTGTGATTTCATGACTGATCTGAACAATTAATAGCTAAAGTCGCGCCGTACATTCGAGGATGAGGCGTTGATTTTCGATCGCGTGAGGTTGGATTTCCAGGGCAGAGCGAAAAGCCCTAATCGCAGCCGAATAGTTACCCAGAGCCGCGTGACACAATCCCAAACCGTGGAGAGCACCAAAATGAACGGGATTGAGTTCGATCACCCGCTCACAGTCAGCGATGGCTCGATCGTAATTTTTGGTCATAAACCGCAAAACTGCCCGTCGATTCCAGGCTTCGGCAAAATCTGGCAAAGCATCAACCAGATCGTCTAAGATCGAATTGGCGGCTGCAACATCACCTTCTGACAGCAATCTTTCACTTTCCTCAATCTGTTCGAGCGGAATTTTGCCCTTTTGCCAAAACCAAATTCGCCACAGTTGACTGGTAGCACGTTCTCGAATATTTAGATCGCTGCTTTTTAGATCCAAGAGTAATTTATCAATTAAATTCTGATTCATAATTTATATGGCTACTTACCCAGGTATTTCTAGCGAAGCTTTCAGACATCCACTCGATTTTCAAGCCGAACAAGCTCTGCGAAGTGTGCCAGGTTTCAATCTCGTGGCGAGCAAATTTGTGGAGTTTATCTACGAGCGTCCCCAACTAGTATATCTAATGGGCAACAGTATTCAAGCAGGCCCCAGGCAGTATGCGACTATTTATGGGATGTTCCGAGAATGTGTGCGGGATCTAGATATTTATCCCGAACCATTATTATTTGTCAGTCAAAATCCTCAAGTAAATAGTTATGCGATGGGACAAGAACATCCATATATTGTAATCAATACTGGTTTACTAGATTTACTAACTGATGATGAGATCAAAACTGTCTTAGCCCATGAATTAGGGCATATCAAATGTGGTCATACTATTCTGATTCAAATGGCGATGTGGGTGGTGAATGCCGCTTCAGCTATTGGTGAAATGACTTTTGGGCTGGGAAATATCATTAGTAATGGGTTGATCGTTGCCTTTTACGAATGGCGACGCAAAGCTGAATTATCAGCAGATCGAGCCGCATTATTAGTCATGGACAATCCCCGCAAGGTGATGACAACCATGATGAAAATTTCGGGCGGTAGCAATCGATTCATTGATGAATGTAGCCTCGAAGAATTTATCAAACAATCTGAAAATTATCGCAATCTCGATCAAGATGGATTGAATCAAGTGTACAAAGCCTTGATGTATGCAGGTGTGAACGGAATGCTCAGTCATCCATTTCCCGTCGAACGTATTCACTATCTCCAAGAGTGGACAAATTCCAGCGAGTATCGAGATATTAAAAAAGGTGAATATGCCCGCGTCACTGTAGAAACAACCAACACAGCCCCCACAGCCAGTGAATCCGAACGCCTCCGCCGCGAAATCGACGAACTCCAACAGGAGATCGATCGACGAAAATCGCGGGATCGTTAGAGATTCAGATTAACAAAGAGCAGGGATTGAAATCCCCATCTTGAAACCCAATTATCAATTATTAATTATCAACTATCAATTATCTAACCCAACTTAGCCCGAACAACGAGGGCTGTGATGTTATCATGACCGTTATATTCGTTGGCAAAATCAATTAATCGATCGACCCCATCTTGAAGATTAGAATCAGGAGCTAGTAGTGGCGCGACATTAGTTAGCCAGTAATTTTCTAGTAATTGATTGTCAGTTAAGCCATCAGAAGCTAACAGAATCAGAGTATCTTCTTGGAGTTCAAAGAATCTAATCTCTGGGGCGATATAATTGCGATCGCGTGGCCCGATGGCTTGAGTCAATTGATAAGAATCAGGACGACCATAAGCAATCTCAGGATCTACTCCCCGTAAGATTTGTTGCTGTCCGACTTCGTGATCTAGAGTAAGCTGGATCAAACCCTGAGTAGGTGTAATTCCATAACAGCGAGAATCACCTACATGGGCGATCGCAATATCCCGATCTTGAATTAATACTAATACTAGAGTAGTCCCCATCCGACCACTACCTTGAGCTGATTGTTGTTGATTGACTTCAAATACAGCCTCATTAGCCGCCACAATCCCTTCCCTGATCGTTTGTTCGTCAGGGAGCGTATCTTCCCAACGAGTAGAGAAATATTCTCGCAGTGAATCAACCGTCATCGAGCTAGCGATTTCGCCACCAGCATGTCCCCCCATGCCATCACAAAGGATATACAAACCCTGCGCCGAGACACTTTTGCCTTTGGGACTATGTTGGGATTCCACCCGACTGACGATCCCAAAACAATCTTCATTATGCTCACGTTTTCTACCAACATGAGTACAAGCAGCATCTTCCAAGTTGAGCAACTTTTGGGGTAGAGCCGTTGTTGGAGCTTCTTGAGGAGTACTCAAATCTGCCGAAGCTGAGGATGGTAGGGGCGAACTTAGTTGCTTTGGTTCCAGTTCGTAAGCAATTTGCTGAAGTTGCAGCTTCACAACTTCAACTTCGACTAGTTCACCACTGCTAATTGATTCCAGCAGACTGTCCAAGGAGGGTGATGGCGGATGGTTGGATCGATCGAATAGACTTTTCCACATCTGTGCGAGATCGGCAAGCTGGAGCTGTTTATCTACCGATTCTGGATAAAGCCGTTGAAAACAGACTCGCGCATCTTCGTCGAGAATCAAATTGCCAATTTCTAATAGACTTCGCCGCATTTGCCACGGCTCAAGCGCGATCCACAGCCTAAGAGTATAGTCTAACCAGTAAATAACTTGTGAGGATGGAATCTCTGGATCATTCCAGCGATCTAGGAGCAGAGTCCACTCATTTCGATCTTCGACAACAGTGATAGTTTTGCCGTCATTATCCCACGTATCGTGAATAGTCGGAACTGTCCCTGGGAGACTCACTTGGAGCGCAATATAAGCTTGAGCTACTTTGGGAATGCCATGACTGTTCCAAAAGTGTCGCTGTGGATCTACTTCTCGTCCAGAATGCTCAGAGGGAGCAGCTCCGTCAAGATTGCTAGTATCATCTGATGTTGCGAGTTGTTGCTCCATTAAAATCTCCAGGGGGGAATTAGCTAAAGGTTGACAATCGATTACCCGTACTTGACTGGAATCATTTTGCGTTAGCAATTGAATGACGACAGGATCGATTAGTTTATAACGGTGGTGAGGATCGAGATATGTGGTGAGAACTATTGGTGTTGTTTCACTAATTTGCAGTTCGACGATCGATTGATCTACCTGAAGATCGATCGTACTCAAGTTTACTACTGTTGAGATCGCTGATTCTTCGTCTACTTGATTAGCTGTTGCACCTGGAGTCCGTTCGATAATCGCCCACCAATAAGTACTGCCCTCGGCAACCTCTTCTGATGGGGATGGCACGCAACTTTGAGGATCGGGTTCTATCTCCTCGTCACAACCAGGACAGGCAGAGAGATCGAGTGGCTTGCCACAATCTTGGCAAAAGTTGTGGTGTTGTGGGTTTGCTAATTGACAGTAGGAACAGGTAAGCATAGGAGAGATATGATGAGCAACCTCACAAAGGGTAAGAGAGAAAATAACTATGCCCCTTTAATTTGCGGTCTTTGGTATAGCTTCCGGCTGGGAGCATAACTGTAAGACTAGTAATTTATCAAGATTGAATCTAGTTTGCCATGTAGTAGTCGCCGATCGATACAATCTATTAAAAATACATATCCTAATATATATACTTCCCATTCGATCGAGCTAAATTAACAATTAGAGATTAGGCTTTATGTTGTCTCTAAAACCCTAAAGCCTAATCTCTAAAGCCTAAAGCCTGTAATTAATCCTGATCTGGGATTAATTGTAGCGTGCCCAATCCCAAATCGTCATTAGATAAAGACTTCGTTTCCAAAAAAGCGATCGTTTCCTTGATACCTGGATTCTCACGGGCTTTGCCCGTTAAACCATGAGCGATGATTAGCCCACAATAACCTTTCGTTTTTTGACTCCGCTGATGCCACTGGTTTCGTTCCTCAATCTGTGTAGCACTTTCAGTATAGAATTCACCAAAGAGTTGCATTTCGCCGTCAGCTAATTGGAGGATACCTAGTTCAAAATTAGCTCCATCGGGATCGGCGATTGGGTTGAAACAAATTCCCAGCAAGCCTCCCGCTGACTGAATCCGATCAACAATTTCAGCAGCTTTAGAGCGGGTAGTTTGGATCGTGATAATCGGCAATCCTGCCCCCACTACTTTGACTTCGCTAGTTTGATGATACATGACCGATCTTCGTGTCAATTTTACTCGTTCCCAGGACATTATTTCCAGCTTGATAAATGAGTCATCGGGAATTAAATCTTCCTGAATCTGCAATTCCAACGGATTAAACTCAGTCTCACCAACAGCTTCGATTGCCAGATGCATTTCCAGCAATTGGGATGATAATTCTGGCAGAGTCTCTACCGTGACATATTCACTCAGTTCTGTATCAGGAAATTTTACTTTAATTCGTTTAGTCAGTCGATGTAGGTCATCCGCTTGTAGTTGCCGCTTAAACGCAGTCAGAAACCCCTTCAGTGCAGCTAATGCTACACAAGCAGCGACCGCCTCTTCCTCATACAAGAAGGGGCGCATTCCCTCCATTGGGTGAATGTTGCCAAAGCTCGGCTCGATCGATTTGGCGGGGAGGCTGGCAAGCTGGTGTGCGAGATCGGGAGTACTTCGCCTAGAAAAAGGCTCTGCCAATGCCTCAAAAGTTAGAAACATACAATCTTGGGATAGAAAAGCTGACTCCATCTCCATTGGTTGCTGCTCATCATTGAGAGCCATCGATCGAAATCGTTGCAGTGACTCTAGCGATCGATAAAATAAGATACCGTACTCCATTCCCAACATCCCCATCACTGAGACATACAGCTTGTCAATATCCCAGTGATTTAACTCGATCGAGATCACTTCATAATCAGCCAACACCGCCCACGGTGCTAAAGCCCAAATTTCCCTGGCTGATCCCTTGAGCAAATCTAGATATTTACGTGGCAACTTGGACGTACCAACTCCAGATGTCTCCGCAAACCGATGGAATAATTCATCGATAATTGGCAATTCCGACACATACTCGACCACAATTTCCAGATCTTGGAGTACTCCCCGCAGATAAAATTGTAACTGGCGATCGCGCACAATGATTTTCTGGGGACGAGCTGGCTGTGACGGAGCTTGGGGAGCTTCCATCGCCTTGATCAGTGCTCTGACGATCGCTTCCGATCCCATTGCCTCATTGACTACTTCCATTGATCGCACCAAACACTCTACCCCATCCACCCAGACGATCAGTTCCCGGCTCTGGTTGTCTTCTAATTCTGACTCATCCGCCAATTGCGCCATCTTGCGTCGATCTCCCTCCCAAACCGTTGGCAGTTGGGGGAGTTGATGGAGTCGCCGTTGAGTGGAAGGACTAATCGCCGTCATAAGTCAATTCGGAGTTCAGAGTGCGGAGTTCAGCAATACACCAGAGATCGGTAATTAATCAAGCAATGAAATATATACCCATACTAAACGAATCCGAGAGCGTCTTTGATTTGTTCAAGATCGAGCCTTAATAGATCTAAACAATATTGCAACAAACATTAGCACCCAATTCCCAACTCCTCCTCCTGAGCAGTTAACATAGACATAGGTTTGAATTTGTTTAGATCTGTTTGGATCTTAAATTTTTGCGATCGTTCACCCTTGGAGTTTTTCCCACCATGACTGAAGTAATTACCCCCGCCAAGCCCAGCATCCAGATGACTGATAGTGCCCAGGCGCATGTGCTAGCGTTGCGAGAAAAGCAAGGCAAAGATCTTTGCTTGCGCGTTGGTGTCCGCCAAGGTGGTTGTTCAGGAATGTCTTATGTAATGGATTTTGAAGATCCGAGTGAAATTCGCACCGATGATGAAGTTTGTGACTATGGCGGCTTCAAACTAGTCTGCGATCGCAAGAGCATGTTATATGTATACGGTCTTGTTCTTGACTACAGTGATGCGATGATCGGCGGTGGATTCCAATTCACCAACCCCAATGCCGCTCAAAGTTGCGGTTGTGGCAAGTCTTTTGCAGTTTAGGAAGGCTTTGGGCTTTAGGCTTTAGGCTTTAGGGACAGAAATAATTTCTAATACCTAACACCTAACACCTAAGTCCCAACATCTAACACCTAATATCTAACACCTAATACCTATTTCATGACTGAAACCAAAGCGATCGATCCCAATCAATTATTTGACGATGCCATTAAAGCTTATCAAGATGGTGAGAGTCCAGCTAAGCTGATCCCGATTTTTATTAATGTCTGTAATAAGTCACCGAAACTAGATAGTGCTTGGACATGTCTATCCTGGTTATATCTACTCGATGACAAGCCACAATTAGCAATTAAAGCCGCACTCAAGTCGATGAAAATCGATCCTTTTGATGCTCAAACGCGGATCAATCTTGCCGCTGGAATGCTAGAAACCAAACAATCTGGCGTACGAGAACACATCGAACTAGCGAAAAGTCTTGTCGAAGCAGCACCGGAAGTTCGCGATCAAGTAACGATCAATTTTAAAGATGGCTTTGCCCGCAAACCGGAATGGGCAAGTCTCAAACGAATCGAAAAATTGATCTTTGAAGACTAGCATCTAATTCAGAAGCCCAATTTATTAAATAATTGGGCTTCTGTCATCACTACATGAGTTATTAGCTATCAATTTACAACTCATTTTACAAGAAAATGTTAAGCACAAAAACTCAATTAATTGGCTTAAAAGCTGACAGATTTCGACATCCGTTAGATCTAGAAGCCACAACCAGTCTGCGCCGACTGGCTGGTTTGGACTTACTGGTGCGAAACTTACTCGGCGGGATTACTGAAGACTTCTTATATCTAACTAACATTGCCTCTAGTGTCCTCATTAGCGAACATCAGCTCCCCGACATTTATCAATTGCTCGTCGAAGCTTGCCAGATTCTCGACATAGAGATCCCTCAACTATATCTCAAGCAGAATCCAGCTCCAAACGCCTACACAATGGCGGTACGGGGCAAGAAACCATTTATTGTTGTCCATACTTCCCTCGTCGATTTACTCACTCCTGCCGAACTGCAAGCTGTCCTTGCCCACGAATTGGGGCATCTCAAATGTGAGCATGGAGTTTACCTTACCCTGGCAAATCTGATTGTGATGGCGACAGGTGGATTGCTGCCTGGAATTGGCAATTCGATCGCCCAAAATCTCCAAGCTCAGATGCTCCAATGGCTACGGTGCGCTGAATTTAGTTGCGATAGAGCTGCTTTACTCGTCAGTCAAGATCCCAAGACAGTGGTTTCCGTCTTGATGAAACTCTCTGGTGGTTCTCCGCTGCTGGCTCCACTCCTAAATGTCGATGCTTTTCTCGCACAGGCTCGCGCCTATGAAGAGATCGGGAGTACTGATGTTGGCAAAATGCTCACATCGATGCAAACAGAACAACTCAGCCATCCTGTCCCCGTCTTGCGGGCAAAGGAGATCGATCGGTGGGCACAAACAGATAATTATCAAGGCTTGCTAAATAGCCCCACAATGCGCTATGATAAGCAAGCTATAAATAAGGGCGACTGGCGGAATTGGTAGACGCAGTTGACTCAAAATCATCCGCGCAAGCGTGTCGGTTCGAGTCCGACGTTGCCCACTTTTTAAGCACTAAATAACACCATTTAAGCCTCTAACGAAAGTTAGGGGCTTTTTGGTACACATATTACCATTAAAGCGTTTAAGTACATTTAGCGGTAAAACTGGGTTAAGTACAATTAATTCCTGATCGGATGACAACTATCTCCAAACCGTGCTTAATGCTTTAAGCATTGTCACCGCATGGATCTCGGTAACTGCGTGCGGTTGTCCTGAAAAACCCAGTGAAACTGTTGACAAACTATAAAAATTCTGCAATACTGATAAAGGTTGTGAAAACAACTTAATTCGCGGGTGTAGCTCAGTGGTAGAGCGCAACCTTGCCAAGGTTGAAGTCGCGCGTTCGAATCGCGTCTCCCGCTTATGAAATCGATAGTCTTCCACCACAAAGATTAGTAAAAAAGCCTTTCCTGTCGGAAAGGCTTTTTTAGATCAAATAATGTTAGCTAGTGCGATCTCAAATCTTATACGATAAGTAACGATAGTTATTCATCACCCTGACCATCATCACGATCTGGTTATTCGACCAAGGTTAAGAACTCTCTATGGAACATGCGAGTATCAACCCCAGCCTAGCCAGTATATTAGATCAGTCCAGTCGAGCTGGTAGAAAGATCTCAGTCACAAATAGCAAGCAACGAGAACAGGCAATTGGAGCGATGGCGACAGCTATCCGTACTGCGGCTCAGGATATCCTCGAAGCGAATACCCTCGACTTGGAAGCTAGTCGAGAATCAGGCATCTCCGAGTTGTTGCTAGAATGGCTAAAGCTTACCCCAGAAAGGCTCCAACGGTATATAGATTTATTACATCGATTGGGCGAGCTATCATCCACTCCTAGAAATCACGATCCTGGATCTCAAGCAAACGATCGACATCGATATAGTCAGGTTAAACCATTAGGGACGATCGCTTTTATTTATGAAGCGTTACCTCAATTGGCGATTATTGCCGCAGGGATGAGTCTTAAAACAGGCAACAGTCTGATTCTCCGTGGTGGTAGGGAAGCTCAACATACTAACTTGGCGATCGAAACTGCACTGAGATCAGGTCTAGAACAGGTTGGATTGCCACAAAATGCTGTCCAACTCATTAACTCCGATCCAGAGCTACTATCAGCCCTCTTAACCAACACTCAGCAGGTAAATCTAGTTATTCCCTATGGGCGACCAAGTTTGATTTATCAGGTGACGCAACAAGCGACGGTATCAATTTTACCAGCAGCGATCGGCAATTGTTATCTCTACTGGGG
>CASBPY010000078.1 GCA_949127675.1 Synechococcales cyanobacterium PMM_0072 | reverse complement strand
GGTCTAGGATTGATACTGAGTTTATCGTTGCTAATAGTCATGTTTGATCTGAATAGATTTAGAAATAAATAAAGACAATTCTCCAGAGGAGAGGCTCTCGCCAACGAATCGGTAGATGAACGACGAACTATAAAGCTCCACCACTGGGCATAATCGTTAGTTCTTCTACTACTGCACCAACGGGGGCTAGCACTGCATAAAGGATGCCTTCGGCCACCATTTCAGGTGTCAGCATAGCAGACCGATCGAAGTCGGCTTGTACGGTATCTGTGTCCCATAGAGGAGTGTTAACCGATCCTGGACAAATCGCTGTGACGCGAATTCCATTCGCCCGCTCTTCTCCGGCAATGGCTTGGGTCAGTGCCATTAGTCCAAATTTACTAACGGAATAGATCCCCCAGTTGGGAAATACCTGCTTGCCAGCGATCGATGAAACGTTCACAATGACACCAGATTTTTGTTGGCGCAGGTGGGGGAGTATCCCTTGCACACACAGAAAAACGCTGGTCAAATTTAGGTCAATCACTTTCTGCCAGTCAGCTAAGGGACTGTCGGCGATCGATCCGGTATACGCCATTCCAGCATTATTAATGAGGATGTCTAAATTCTCATTTGCTGCGACAATCTCAGCAATTTTGGCTGACACTCGATCGAGTTTAGATAAATCTACCACATAGGTTTTTGCTGTCACACCCACGGCTTCCGCTGCTTGAGCTACGGCTGTTAATTTATCTTGATCACGACCGATCAATACTAGGTTTATCCCTGCTTTGGCAAAGGCTAGAGCTGTGGCTTTGCCAATCCCACTGCTTGCACCCGTAATTAGTGCCGTTCGGTTAGTTATTGTGCTCGAATTCATCTAGTCCAGGAATTAGCCCGTATTCGAGCAATATGTAAAGTTTTGTTACAGGCTCATTATAACATCGATCCCCGCTGGAGGTAATCTCGCTAAAAGCATTCCAATCATTGCTAACAATCGATCCGTTTTGCGAGTTGTCTAGGGATTGCATAATGATTAGTTATTGCTGTTTCCTGCTTTTCTATTTTACTCATAACACTACAGCTATTCACGATTCGCTAAATACCCCCATCTGGCGGAATTTATCATATCTGAGCGATCGCAATTTACTAGGTTCGAGCAATTGCAACTCCTGAATATTCTTGACAATCGCATCTTTGAGTACTTCCGCCGCCCGCACAGAATCAGCATGTGCGCCACCTAACGGTTCTGGCAAAATCTGGTCGAGAATGCCCAAACCCTTCAAATCTTTCGCTGTAATTTTCAATACTTCCGCTGCCTGAGGAGCTTTCTTGGCATCCTTCCAGAGGATCGAGGCACAAGCTTCAGGACTAGCGACATAATAAACAGCATGTTCAAACATCATCAATCGATCGCCAACCCCAATCCCTAATGCTCCGCCAGAACCACCTTCTCCAATCACAGTGCAAATAATCGGCACCTCTAACCTAAACATCTCTCGCAAATTGACGGCGATCGCTTCACCCTGTCCCAATTCTTCTGCCTCCAGCCCTGCCCAAGCCCCAGGAGTGTCGATGAAAGTAATAATTGGCATCCCAAATCGATTGGCATGATCCATCAGTCTCATCGCCTTCCGATAGCCACCTGGAGCAGCCATCCCAAAATTTCGCGCCACATTATCTTTAGTGTCCCGTCCCTTCTGATGACCCAATAGCACGACGGAAATCCCCGCTAGTTTACCCACACCGCCAACTAAGGCTGGATCGTCCTTGCCACGTCGATCTCCATGTAGCTCAATCCACTCATCACAGATCGCTTGAATATAGTCCAGCGTACTCGGACGACGGGGATGTCGAGCTAATTGTAGCCGTTGAGCCGGAGTCAGACTGCTAAAAATTTCGTCGCGCAGTTGCACGTATTTAGTCTCCAATTGTTGGATCTTACTGGAGACATCGACGCTACTTTCTTCTGCAAGTTCACGAATTTGATCGATCCGTTGTTGCAATTCTGCCAACGGCTTTTCAAATTCTAGTAAGAAGGGCTTCTTTTCGGTGGGAGCAGCCATGAGTTGGGAGTTAGGAGTTAGGAGTTGGGAGTTGGGAGTTGGGAGAAAGATCTGTAGGGGCGGGTTTATAGTATTAACCAAGAACGCAGTCAACAATTTAATTTGAACCAGCCCAACCCCACTAGCAGAGTTGGAAGGTGGGAATTTTGCCCAACAAATTATTTATTATCCGCCGACGAATGACAATAAGGGGCGAAAACCATGCTTGAGAGAAGCTGCACCGATTTGATCCATACTTTCGATCGTAATCTGATTGCGTCCCCACGAGAAATTGGTGTGTAACTTCTCAAACTCTAGGAGCATTGCTTCTGCGAAACAGGCGAAAAGTTGTCGAGCTGGTGTATCCATTGCCACGATTCCCATGATTTTCCAATCGATATCCAGGGAATGTTCGACAATCCCACCATTCATCACATATACGCCTGGAGCTTGAACCTTTGTCCCCAAATTTTTTGGGTAGCCACCATCAATCAGCAAACAGGGTTGCTTGAGTGTCGCCGCGTCGATTTCGACACCCTTGGGCATACTTGCAACCCACACAACGATATCAGCTTGAGGTAATGCTTCTTCCAAAGTAGCTATTTTCCCGCGTCCTAGCTCAGACTGCAAATTTTGGAGTCGTTCTTGATTGCGCGCCACCAGCAGTAAGTCAGCCGTCTCTGTCCGCTTGTCGATCCAGCGACAAACAGCACTGCCAATATCACCAGTAGCACCAACAACGGCGATCGTTGCCTTGCTCAGATCGATACCTAGCATGGAGGCACCCTCTTCTACCTGCCGACAGATAATATAAGCTGTGTGGGTATTCCCCGTTGTAAATCGCTCGAAATCCAACTCAACATTACGGACTTGTTTATTTTGTTGAAGGTCAAATTCTTCAAAGATAATCGATGAAAAGCCACCTAATGCAGTGATATTAATTCCCTGTTTCTGGGCATGTGCCATCGCATTGAGAATCTTGCGGATTGCTGCTTTGATCCTGCGAGTTGCCAGCATTTCCGGCAAGAAACAGGACTCGACATAGTATCCTTCAATCTGTTGTCCGGTAATACTTGTGACCTTAATGTGATCTACGATTTGCGGCGGAGCACTGCACCAGAAGTCCAGCCCTTGATCCGCATATTCTGGAAAGCCTAAGTCTTTAGCGACGGCTTGGGCATGTTCTAAGCTGGTAAGATGACCGATAAGACCAAACATGAAGATTCTACTCGTGGTGCCTGTTGAGCAAAGATATGAGGATCGTCGAATGACATCAAGATTGAGATCGATCCTTTTACACAATAGTACAAAATAGGGACGAGGGATCGCTTGTTGAATGTAAGTTGTTGGTTACTTACTGGAATTTTCGGCTATCTTGCTGCTGTGCTTATTCCCCATTCTTTCCTACCCTGCTATGCTGCGTTCCCGTCAACTTAACTGGACACCTTATCTATTTTTGGCACCTGCTTTGCTATTACTGGGCTTAACGGTATTTTTGCCCGCATTGCAGGCATTTTATCTGAGCTTTACTAATTATGATCCGATCGCAGGTACAGCAAATTGGCAGGGATTAACTAATTTCGATCGACTATTCAAGGATCAGGTATTCTGGCAGACGATCCGCAATACGGTGGTGTATCTCTGTGGGGTGGTGCCAATTTTGGTCTTTGCACCGCTATTACTGGCGATCTTGGTCAATCAAAAACTCAAGGGGATGAGCTTCTTTCGGGCGGCTTACTACGTGCCTGTAATTATCTCGATGGTGGTAGCAGGGATTGCCTGGAAGTTTATCTATGCTGAGAATGGTTTGCTCAATCAATTATTAAAAGTGGTGGGAATTCCGGCGATTCCCTGGTTAACTAGTCCTGGATTAGCTTTATTTAGTGTGATGTTAGTCACGATCTGGAAAGGATTGGGTTACTACATGACGATTTATTTGGCAGGATTGCAGTCTATTCCGGCTGACTTATATGAGGCTGCGGCGATCGATGGTTCTGATAGTTATACTAAACATTGGGATATTACAATTCCATTGATGCGTCCCTACATGTTGCTGGTGGCAGTGATTTCGGCGATCGCAGCGACCAAGATCTTTGAAGAAGTCTATGTGATGACTCAAGGTGGCCCCCGCAATAGTTCTAAAACGGTGGTTTATTACCTCTACCAACAAGGATTTGGGTCGAGCAATCCCGATCTCAGCTATGCTTGTACGATCGGTCTAGTCTTGTTCCTCATCGTTTTTACCCTATCGCTGCTAAATCTCAAACTTTCTCAAAACAATGGTAATTTACCCTGAGAAGATATCCCAAATAAACCGTAAATGCCTACTATACAATTGCGGTGAAATCGACTATCAATCTGCTTGGATCTGGCAGAAGTCACTTCAACAGGAACGGATTAAGGATCCAGAAATAGTTGATGCCCTCGTCATCCTTGAACATCCACCTGTCTATACTCTCGGGACTGGTTCTAGCTTAGAATTTTTGAAATTCGACCATCTCTCAACCGAATATGAACTATATCGAGTCGAGCGTGGTGGTGAAGTCACTTATCATTGTCCTGGTCAATTAGTTGCTTACCCAATTTTAAATCTCAAATATTATCAACAAGACTTGCATTGGTATTTACGGCAATTGGAAGAAGTAGTAATTCAAGTGTTAGCTCTTCACAATCTCATTGGTGAAAGAATTGATGGCTTAACGGGTGTCTGGGTAGAAGGTCGAAAGATTGCCGCAGTAGGAATTAAAGTTAGCCGCTGGATCACAATGCATGGCTTTGCCTTAAATGTCTGCCCCGATCTCAGTGGATTCGATCGAATCGTTCCTTGTGGCATCGTCGATCGATCTGTTGGCAGTATGGCTGAGTTTATCCCTGATGTCGATCTTAATCTGGTACGTCAGCAAATTATCCAAGTACTTAGTGAAGTGTTCCAAGTTGAGATGCTAGATCCTCAACTCTCACCTGCCATGCCTGATAAACTAATAATTAATCACTGAAGATCGATTCCGCATAGCGGAGACTACGCTAACGAGTAATATGGGAAACACCTTTGGACATTTATTTAGAATCACCACCTATGGCGAATCACATGGCGGTGGAGTAGGTGTAATCATCGATGGTTGTCCGCCCCTAGTAGAGATTACAGAGGCAGAAATCCAAGTCGAACTCGATCGTCGTCGCCCAGGGCAGAGTAAGATCACCACCCCCCGCAAAGAAACTGATACTTGCGAAATCCTCTCTGGAGTGTTTGAAGGCAAGACAACAGGCACACCAATTAGCATTCTGGTACGGAATAAAGATGCCAGATCCCAAGACTATAGTGAGATGGTGCAAACCTATCGCCCCTCTCATGCCGATGCGACTTATGACGCTAAATATGGGATTCGGAATTGGCAAGGTGGCGGCAGATCTTCAGCGCGAGAAACGATCGGGCGCGTGGCTGCTGGGGCGATCGCCAAGAAGGTACTCCAAATTTTTAACAACGTCGAAGTAATCGGCTATGTCAAACGAATTCAGGAGATCGAAGCAACTGTCGATCCCAATACTGTCACTCTAGCTCAAGTCGAAAGTAATATTGTTCGCTGTCCCGATCTCACCTGTGCGGATACGATGATCGATCGAATTGAAGCGATCGGTAGAGAGGGCGACTCGATCGGCGGCGTGGTCGAATGCGTGGTGCGGAATGTGCCTAAAGGTCTAGGGATGCCAGTATTTGACAGATTGGAAGCCGATATCGCCAAAGGGGTGATGTCACTTCCGGCAACCAAAGGATTTGAAATCGGTTCGGGTTTTGCTGGCACGCTGATGACTGGGAGCGAGCACAATGATGAATTTTACACCGACGAAAATGGTGAAATTCGGACAAGGACTAATCGATCGGGCGGTACCCAAGGCGGCATTTCCAATGGCGAGAATATTATTATTCGCGTAGCGTTTAAGCCGACGGCGACGATTCGGAAGGAACAGAATACGGTGACTCAGGCAGGGGCAGAAACAACCTTGGCTGCGAAGGGCAGACACGATCCTTGTGTGTTACCGCGTGCGGTGCCGATGGTGGAGGCAATGGTGGCGTTGGTTTTGTGCGATCATTTGTTGCGGCATTATGGACAGTGCAAGGTTTTGTGAGTTGTTGCGTAGATTGACGGAGGGTACCCATAAAGGGCACCCCTACACAAGTAATCTGTAGGGGTGCCCTTTATGGGTACCCAATGGTTGTGGCAGTAATAATTTATTGGCGTGCCCCAACACAGGTAATTGAGGAACAGTAATACGGATAAGCTACGTTGACGAGCATGAATAGTTTGGTTTCGAGAGTTTTAGTTTTTATCTGTGCGATCGCAGTCTGCTTATCTACCTCTCACAGTGCCCTAGCGGGAAATTTGAGCGATCGGATCGATCGATTCCCTAATTGGGATGGTGCGGCGCAAGTGATAAACCATGAGGGTGAATTGACCTATCCTGAGTGGTTTCGGGGGCAGTGGGTAGCGACTAGTACACTGCTCGAACAGGTTGCACCATTGGCACCAGATGTGATTACACCTGGATTTGAAAACAATCGTCAATATATTGATAAACCGATCAAGTTCACTGTTCAATTTGTACCCAATAATCCAGAAAAAGCCGCCAAATTTTTGCCGCTCAATTTGCCCAGATTGAAGTCGAATTTACCTGCACCGCAAATTGTAGCCGATCGAGCTTTTAATGGTTTGAATATTGCTACGGCTTACTTGGGTGCTGAAAATGTTACCTCTGTTAAAATCGATCCAAATAATTCCACCAAACAAATTACCCAACTCACCCAAGATCGAGAATTGGAAGCTTTTGTGACTGGATTCGATCGCGAAACAACCCAGCCAAATCAGTTTATTGCCACCGAACTTTCCCAACAGATTTTTCGGACTAGCTCGACAATCTATCTTAATACTGTCGAAACCACCACTAGTTATCAATTCGCACCTACGCCCACACCCTCAATTACCGCTACCCAGATTTCGGCAATTTATCTTTCACCTAAAGATCCCAACTATTTTCGGACAATTAGTAAATTGCAAAGTCGTCCCGTTGCTTTGTACAAATATCAATTAAAGCTAGTTCCGATCCCTGAGCGTTGAAAATAATGCTCAGTAATGGCTCTGATCAAAGTATGATCGTGCTTAATTTAGTCAAGTACCTGATGTCAGCTGATCGATATTAGTATGACTCAAAGATGGCAAAGAATTTACCGCCAGCAAGTTTCGTTGTTGCCTCTCTGCTTACTGTTTACCGAAACCTTGCGCTAAACTAGGGAGTTATAAGGTATCTCCATCACCCCACAGCCCCCAACTCCTCGGACTCCATCATGACCAATGTGCCTGTTTCGCGAATTCGTAACTTTTCGATCATTGCCCACATCGATCATGGTAAATCTACCTTGGCCGATCGATTGTTGCAGGATACAGGTACCGTCAGCAATCGCGAGATGAAGGCGCAGTTTCTCGACAATATGGATTTGGAGCGAGAGCGGGGAATTACAATCAAGCTCCAAGCGGCGCGGATGAACTATACCGCCCTCGATGGTCAGGAATATGTCTTGAATCTAATTGACACGCCTGGGCATGTGGATTTCTCTTACGAGGTGTCTAGAAGTCTCTTGGCTTGCGAGGGGGCGTTGTTGGTGGTGGATGCTTCCCAGGGCGTGGAAGCACAGACTTTGGCGAATGTGTATTTGGCGTTGGAGAGTAATCTAGAGATTATTCCAGTGCTCAATAAGATCGATTTACCTGGAGCAGAGCCAGAGCGAATTCGAGCGGAGATTGAGGAGATTATTGGCTTAGATTGTAGCGGGGCGATTTTAACTTCCGCCAAGCAGGGGATCGGGATTCAAGAGATTTTAGAATCGGTGGTATTGCTAGTGCCGCCCCCCAGAGATACTATTAACGAGCCATTACGCGCACTGATTTTTGATAGCTATTACGATAGCTATCGCGGTGTCATCGTCTACTTCCGCGTCATGGATGGCAGTGTCAAACGCGGCGATAAAGTGCGGCTGATGGCGAGTGGTAAGGAATATGTGATCGATGAACTCGGTATTCTTTCCCCCACTCAAGTTCAGGTAGATGAGTTGCACGCTGGGGAAGTTGGTTATTTTGCGGCATCGATTAAGGCAGTTGCCGATGCTCGGGTAGGCGATACGATCACTCAGGTAAATCGACCTGCTGATGAAGCTCTAGCTGGATACGCCGAAGCGAAGCCAATGGTATTTTGCGGATTGTTCCCGACGGATGCGGATCAATATCCAGAATTAAAGGATGCACTTGATAAGCTGCGGTTAAATGATGCGGCGTTAAATTATGAGCCAGAAACATCGAGCGCGATGGGATTTGGATTCCGCTGTGGATTTCTGGGTTTGTTGCACATGGAAATCGTCCAAGAGCGGTTGGAACGGGAATATAATCTGGACTTGATTACCACTGCACCGTCCGTGGTTTATCGCGTCACTGATAATCACGGCGTGTCAACTTATATCGATAATCCCAGTACACTACCTGATCCCAATCATCGCCAAAAAATTGAAGAACCATACGTTAAGTTGGAGATGATCACGCCGGAAGAATATGTCGGCACTTTGATGGAACTGTGTCAAAATCGACGCGGTGAATTCAAAGACATGAAATATCTAACCAAAGGGCGGACAACGGTAATTTATGAGATGCCATTGGCTGAAGTTGTGACTGATTTCTTCGATCGAATGAAATCAAATACCCGTGGTTATGCCAGCATGGAGTACCAGTTGATCGGTTATCGAGAAAATCATCTCGTCAAACTCGACCTCATGATCAATGGCGATCCAGTTGATGCGCTGGCGATGATTGTTCACCGCGATAAAGCCTACAACGTCGGTCGGGCAATGACCGAAAAACTCAAAGAATTAATTCCCCGTCACCAGTTTAAAGTGCCAATTCAAGCAGCAATTGGTAGTAAAATTATCGCGAGTGAAAACATCCCCGCTCTACGAAAAGATGTCCTTGCCAAATGCTATGGCGGTGACATTTCACGGAAGAAGAAATTGCTCCAGAAGCAAGCTAAAGGTAAAAAACGGATGAAGTCTGTCGGGACAGTAGATGTACCTCAGGAAGCATTTATGGCGGTGTTGAAGTTGAATAAAGACGGTTGATTAATTAATTGATAGCTACTGCATTCTCTGGTTTTAGGATCTGTAGGGGCAGGTTTATCCAGATCCTTCTTGATATTTACCAACAATCTTTCAACAAAACCTGCCCTCCTCACTAACTATGAGGCTATTAGGATAATGATTTCTATAAATTAATGGGATTATGGCAGTTAGAAAAGATACATTGTGGGAACAGTTTCTCTCGCCGATAATTCAGGGTTTGCTAGACAAAGAGCAGATGATGAGACTGCGAGATCGAATTGATTGGGCGGGGACGATCGATCAATATCAAGCAGCCGAATTTGTTTACCCTGATTACTATCGGGATCAGAACTTTCATGGGATCGAAGGTGGCTATCTTACCCAGACTGCCGCGATTACCTACGATCCAATTACCCAATATGTGTTGCCACCTTACGAACCGTGGGTGCGGCAGAGTCTGATCGATCGGATCAACTTCTACCCGAAACGAGTGCTAGATTTAGGCTGTGGGACTGGATCGACGACGATACTAATTAAGCAAACTTTTCCAGGTGCAGCGGTGACGGGATTAGATTTATCGCCATATATGTTGGCGGTTGCAGCGGATCGATCAAAACAGGCTGGTTTAGATATTAGTTGGCAACATGGTATCGCGGAAGCTACTCAGTTTGAAGCAGGTAGCTTCGATCTGGTGACAGCTTCGCTTCTATTCCACGAAACCCCACCAGCGATCACCCAAGCCATTCTCGCCGAAGGTTATCGATTGCTAGCGGACGGCGGTGAGCTGCTAATCCTCGACGGCAATCAACGGACACTACGGAGTTTGGAACTACTCAATAATATCTTTGAGGAACCATATATTCAAGCCTATGCCGCCGGAAATCTGGATGCTTGGATGGGTAAAGCTGGCTTTGATCGAGTCCAAACCAACGATGTATTTTGCCTAAATCAAGTCACCAGCGGCGTTAAAGTCTAGGCGATCATACTTGTCGCTTGGCGGTTTCCACCCTACTAATTGATTAACTATCAATTATCAATTATCAACTATCAATTAATTAAGTGTGGTTTTAAAAGCAGTTTTATTTGATTTTAATGGAGTCATCATCAAAGATGAAGCAATTCATCGGGAGCTAAATGACGAGTTGCTAATTGCCGAGAATTTACCGCCACAGGGTAAAGAATTCTGGAAAGTATCTGTGGGCAGAAGTGATCGAGCTGCTCTAACGGAGTTACTCAAATCCCGTGGGAGATTTGTCACTGATGAATATCTAGATAAATTAATTGCCAAAGAGACTACTATTATTTTTGTTAGCCATGCTATGGAGGTTATTAACCAGTACTGCGATCGAGTAATTTTAATAGAGCGAGGAGAAGCAATTTATCAAGCAAATGCACGATAGTGGCTACAAATTAGCGGTGGTAACTGGGGCAATTCGATCGGAAGCTGAGTTTGTATTGGAGCAAGCTAAGATCGATTGCTATTTTGAGACGATCATTGCTAGTGATGATATTAGCCAGAGCAAACCAGATCCTGAAGGATATTTGCTGGCAATCAAAACATTAAATCAATTAGATCCCGACCTAAATTTACTACCATCAGAATGTATGGCGATCGAGGATACATTTACTGGACTTACCGCATTGAAACGAGCAGGAATTCAAGCAGTAGCGATCGCTAATACCTATCCATTTCACATGTTGCAACGGCGGGCAAATTGGACGATCGATCGATTTGAAGATCTGGAGTTCGATCGAGTAAATGATTTCTTTGGATCTAGATCATAGACGAATAAATAAGTAGCGACGCAGATCACTCTAAAAGTTATTTGATCGTTAGTTACCAGCGACTAACCGATCAATCGAGCGGAGAATCTGCTGATAAGTATTGCTATCACCTCGATCGAGATAGAGATTTGCCGCTCGATGATAATCGGTAATTGCACCAGTCCGATCGCCAATTTGAGCGTAGACTTTTGCCCGTTGATAGTACGCTGGAGCATAGTTAATATCAAGATTGATACTCTGACTAAAATCAGCTATTGCAGCAGATAAGTTACTCAAAGTTTGATTACTGCATCCGCTTTGATAGTAGGCATCACGATGGTGGGGATTTAGTTCGATCGCCCGCTGATAATTGGCAATTGCATATTCATGTTCATCATGTATGGCTAGTAACCAACCTCGTTGATAATAAGCTAAAGCAAATGTTGGTTCTAGCTCAATCGATCGTTCTAGATCTTCCATTGCGCCATGAATATCACCAATTTCAGTGCGAGTAACTGCACGATTATAGTAGGCGTAGATATGATTTGGATCGAAATAAATTGTCTGAGTATAATCAGCGATCGCTCCATGTTTATCACCTAAATATTGACGAGCATTACCGCGATGATAATAGGCATAAAAGTATTGTGGATCGAGATCTAAAGTCTGGGTGTAGTTATCGATCGCTGCTTGATGATTGCCAATTTGACGATGACAAATCCCCCGATTATAGTAGGCAATTACTAATTCAGGATCGAGATCGATTGCTCGATCATAATCTACTAGTGCCGCAACTGCATCACCCTGAATCCGATGAATATTTGCCCGATTGCTGTAGGCTACTGCAAAATTTGGGTCTAATTCAATTGCTTGACTATATTGCTCGATCGCATTGGGGTAGTCACCCATTTGACAGTAAGCATTACCTTGATTATTATAAACACTAACAAATTCTGGCTGTAATTCAATCGCCTTTTGATAATCTGCAATTGCGGCAGAAAATTGACCAATTTGGGTGTAAATAATCGCCCGATTATTATAAGCAATTGGTGAGTGAGGATTGATCTCCAGTACATTGCTAAAATCTGAGATTGCTCCATCAACATCCCCAAAATGCTGTCGTAAATTGCCCCGATTATTGTAAGCAAGTACCAGACGGGGATTCAATTTGATCGCCGTAGTATAGTCTTCGATCGCGCCTTGGTTATCATATAGTTGGGCTTTCGCTGTCCCCCGCATCACATAAGCGATCGCGTTTTGGGGATGAATCAATAAATTTTGACCTTGTTGAAAATCCTCAGCCGCACTTGCATCTGACTGATGTCCAAAACATGTTGCTAGTGCCCTCCCGATGTAGGCAACTCCATGACTAGGATCTAGTTGTACCGCTAGATTAAAATCCGCCCAGGAGCCTGAGTAGTCGCCCTGATAACGACGCGCATTGCCTCTGCCACAGTAAGCTTCAACGCAGCGATCATCTAGAGCTAGAGCGCGATCGTAAGCCATTAACGCCTGGGCACAATCACCAATTTCATAATATCCAGTTCCCCGATCGACTAATGACTGCACATGTCTGGCAATCTCGCTCTGAGTGCTCGCCTGAGAGTGTTGTTGAATCAGGACTTGAGACATGACAATCGCTACCGCTTGCCAAGCGGCAGCGATCGATGGATACTGGCGATCGGGTTCAGTCGCAATTAATCGATCAATCATTGTGATCAATTCTGGTCGATCGATCTGAGGTGCCAGTTCTTGCCATTGTTGACTGGTTTTCTTGTTTAGACTTGCGCCAGATCTACCTGTAGCCGCCGCAATTGCGATTTCTCCTACTACCCGTAAATTATTGCGATCTAAAAGTAGATCTACTGGGCCAGATTGATGGAAGATGGGCAGATTAATCAAGACTAATTTGCGATCGAGATTGCGCCGCACAATCTGACTCAATGACACTGGATCGGGAGTCATCTCATGTCGATCAATATCGTGCAATACCTCTAATAAGTCTACCAGCAGCATTACCACTTGGGATTGGCTCCAGGGATGATCGACCAACAATTCCTGAGCCAAGGGCATCCCCGCCACAAATTCCCGTACCAGGTAAAATGCGTCCCCTTCGGCAAAATAACTATAGACGATCGGCAGTTGATTGACCTGACGGCTTAATGAGTAGCAGCTCTGGGCTGACAGTACTGCTCGATACCAATCGGAACTATCTGGAGTCGGATCTGCGATTTGATAGCGATGAATCGCACATTTTAGTTGAAGATTGCCAGGTATTTGAAGATCGATTGCTACATAAGTAGTCACGGATCCATTCTGGCCTAATTGCTCCAGAATTTGATACCGCTGTTGAAGAGTAGATCCAATTAGATCCAACATATCTACACTCCTACTACCCAATAATTGCAAATTATTCAAAGTTTACCACTTACTAAATTACCGCTGTCATCTATATTTTACACTTCGATTGGAATTGATTGTGGCTAGTTGAATCGACAAAAAGCTGAACTAGTTGCGTCACTTTTTGCTTGATGACCATAAATTTGTCGTTCACAGTACATTATTGATGTTGTAAGTTGACGATCTCGGCTGGTGAAAATGTGCCAAATTCAGTGATAATTGCCTGAATTAAATGAGCTGGAGTCACATCGAAAGCTGGGTTGTAAAATTCAATCCCAGGTGGACAAACGATCGTCTCACCAATTTGATAAAGCTCTGATGGATGACGCTCCTCGATCGGAATCAGACTACCATCATGGAGACTAAAATCGATCGTCGAAAGCGGTGCAGCCACAAAGAACGGAATATTATGCGCCTTGGCTACCAGAGCCAAACTATAAGTCCCAATCTTATTTGCCACATCACCATTTGCCACAATTCGATCTGCCCCAACTACCACCGCATCGATTAATCCTTGCTTCATGCAATGAGCCGCCATGCTATCCGCAATCACTGTCACCGGAATTCCCTCTTGGACACATTCCCAGCTAGTCAGCCGCGCACCTTGCAACCTGGGACGAGTCTCATCTGCATACAACCGCGCCAACCGTCCTTCTGACCAAGCCGAACGAACAACTCCAAGGGCAGTACCATAACCAGCCGTTGCCAGGGCACCTGCATTACAATGGGTGAGCAAACACAACCGCTCTGGACTACTCGGTAAAACAGCTAAACCATGCGCTCCAATCGCCTGACAAGTTTCGATATCTTCAGCATTAATCTTTTGCGCCGCAACTAGTAATTCCTCAGTAATTTCGGCAACAGTTCCCGCACAATTAGCCGCTGTTTGCTCCATCCGATCGATCGCCCAAAACAAATTTACTGCTGTCGGGCGGGTTGCTCTGAGTGTTTTCCCAATCCCTGTGAGCTGGATCAAAAATTCAGCTCGATCTGTCGTACTCAGATCTCTCGCACCCAAATACATCCCATAAGCCGCTGCTACCCCAATCGCTGGCGCACCCCGCACAATCATCGTCGTAATCGCTCGTGCCATATCTTCCACCCGACTGATTTCCACATGGGTGTACTCATTCGGCAATCGATTTTGATCGATCAGCAGGACGCGATTATTCTGCCAGCGGACGGGATAAACTGGAGTATTCATATCTCAGGTAGCTAAAAAACAAGTAGTCCAAACCCAAATTTTATCATTGAACCGAAGTGATTAAGAACTCAGAAATTTAATCACTACTTACTGCTGATTCCGACCTTCACTTAAGTGGTGAAGTGTATCAACGAAGTCACGAATCCCCTGAAATTGACGGTAGACAGACGCAAAGCGGATATAGGCGACTTCACTCAACGGGCGCAATTCTAGTAGCACCAACTCGCCAATTTCTGCCGTAGTGACTTCTCTGAGCGTTCTAGTTTGGAGTTGAGATTCGATATTATCGACGATCCCTTCTAATGTCTCCGGCGGTAATCCAGTCTTTTGGCAAGCATGGATCATCCCTCTGAGTAGCTTGGATCGATCGAAATATTCGCGGTGGGAATTCTGCTTGATCACTGTCACAGGCACAAATTCTAACCGCTCGTAGGTAGTAAAACGATGCTTGCACTCCAGACATTCCCGCCGTCTGCGAATACTCTGACCCGCTTCTGTCGATCGAGACTCTAAAACACGACTATCTGTATACTGGCAGCGAGGACATTGCATTATGAATGATTGAAGAGTACGGATCTGTAGGGGCAGGTTTATGCTAAAGATACTCGTTCTTAATCATAATTATCGTACAAACTTGCCCAGCCACACTAGAAACTCATAACCCTAAAAGCAAAATCTGAGCCATCTAGAGATTTCTCTAGATTAGCTCAGATCATGTCGAAACTGAAATTGTTGCTTAATCTTTCTTGCGGGGAATTTTTGCTGGCTCGCGAAATGCGATCGCAAAAAACACAGTTCCCAACGCCAACGTCGTTACCAAAATATAAATAGTTGCTTCCATCGTTAGAATCCTACCGGATTATTGTTTCGTTTAATAGTAGCCAGGGATCAAGGGATTAGAAATTGTCCAACCCCTTGCCCCCAATTTATTAGGCTTCTTTCTTCCGAGTAGAAGGATCTCCCAATTTCTGGAATAGTCCCCATTCTACTTGCTCTTCTAGATCGGCTTCTACCCCAGCAAATACGTCGCGGTAGATTGTCCGCGAACCATGCCAGAGATGACCAAAGAAGAAGAATAACGCAAATACAGCGTGACCGAACGTAAACCAACCGCGTGGACTTGTGCGGAATACACCGTCAGAATTAAGTTTCTCGCGATCAAATTCAAAGATTTCACCACCTTGGGCTTTGCGGGCAAACTGCTTAACTTGGTTAGCATCTTTGAAGACTTGACCATTTAAAGCACCACCGTAGAAGCTAGCCGTGATTCCAGCTTGCTCGAAACTGTATCTGGATTCTGCCCGACGGAATGGTATGTCTGCACGGACGATCCCTTCAGAGTCAGTCAAGATCACAGGGAAACTTTCAAAGAAGTTTGGTAGACGACGAACGCTTAGTACCCGACCTTCAGCGTCTTTGAATACTGGGTGTCCTTGCCAACCTTGAACGATTCCATCACCTTTATTCATTGCACCAGTACGGAATAGACCACCTTTTGCGGGGCTATTACCTACATAGTCATAGAATGCCAGTCTGTCAGGAATTGCCTGCCAAGCTTCGGTTTCGGTTTTGCCGTCTTCGACACTAGTTTGAACACGACGTTGGATTTCCTGTTGGAAATAACCGCTATCCCACTGATAACGAGTAGGTCCGAATAGTTCGATCGGTGTTGTAGCAGATCCATACCACATAGTACCCGCAACGATGAAGGCTGCGAAGAATACTGCTGCGATACTGGAGGAAAGTACGGTTTCGATATTCCCCATCCGCAGGGCTTTGTACAGCCGTTCTGGTGGTCGGACAGTCAAGTGGAATAAACCAGCAATAATGCCCACGGTACCCGCTGCAATGTGGTGAGCAACTACGCCACCAGGATTGAACGGATTGAACCCCGCAGGTCCCCATTCTGGAGCCACTGGAGCCACATGTCCGGTGATCCCAAAGGGGTCAGTTACCCACATGCCTGGGCCAAATAGACCAGTCAGGTGGAAGGCTCCGAAGCCGAAGCAAAGAAGACCAGATAAGAACAAGTGAATCCCAAACATCTTGGGCAAATCTAAAGCTGGTTCACCAGTCCGAGGATCTGTAAACAGTTCCAAGTCCCAATACACCCAATGCCAGATCGCTGCCAACATCAGCATCCCAGACAGAATAATGTGAGCGGTAGCTACACCTTCAAAAGACCAGAAGCCAGCATCTGCCGCTGATTCACCTGGAACAACACTCCAGCCACCCCAAGATTTGGTGATCCCAAGACGTGCCATGAAGGGCAGGACAAACATTCCTTGTCGCCACATGGGGTTGAAAACTGCGTCGCTAGGGTCGAAGTTTGATAGTTCAAACAGAGCCATCGAACCAGCCCAACCAGCAACCAAAGCTGTATGCATTAAATGCACGGATATCAGTCTACCTGGGTCATTCAGGACGACTGTGTGCACACGATACCAGGGTAGTCCCATTGACTACGATCCTCCTTAAAATAGGTGTCTACGAAAACTTTTATTTTTCAATAATCTCATGCACTATGTTATCCGCTTCCTAGCTTGGAGGCAAGCTAATCTCATCACTGTTTATCTTTAGTTTGTCGATCGCTACAGCCCTGTTTATGACTAGCTTTTAATGCTGTTGAGCATCGCAATTGAATTCAGATCTATCCTCAGAATGTTTACAAATGTTAACAAATTAGGCTTCGGGCGTTAGAGTAGATAGAACTATCGTTTCTGCCAATCGCGAACGCGCAAGCGCACCCCCTAATGGTGGTCGAGCCGCATCGTAGTACTGTTATTGACAACAAAGCCAAGTCGCTCGTAGAAGCTTTGCTGATGAGTGGTGGTGAGATAAATCTTTTCGACTCCCTGCATACAGGCATGTTCGAGGATAGTTTCAACTAATTTTCGGCCGAGACCCAACCGTTGATAGTCACAGTCGATCACTACATCCCAAATTGTCGCACGATAAACTCCGTCAGAAGTAGCTCTAGCAAAACCAACTAGCTGGTCTTTGTCCCATGCTGATACTACAGGTTGGCTGCGATCAATAGCAATCTTCAGATCTTCTATGGTCCGATCTGTCGCCCAGAATGCACTTTTATTTAGAAGTGCTTGTAGTTTGCATAGATCTAGATCGGCACTGTCATTGCAAAACCGGATAGATTCAATCTTCATCATTTTCCTCCGCTGATTTTCTTTCCTGAATCCAAGATTGACACTTTTGATGATCAGCCTAACGGCTAGCACCGATAAAGACTGTATCAGTCAAATTTGTATCAGTGAAAATAGTCCGTTCGAGCTTGGTATAGCTGAGATCCGCCCCAGTCAAGTCCGCCCCAGAGAAGTCAGCACCAGTTAAATTAGCACCCCGTAGATTGGTACGGTGAAGAATTGCGCCTACAAAGCTAGCTTTGGTTAGATTAGCCCAAGCTAAATCAGCCCCAGTCAATTTTGCCCGCTCGAAATTGGCATAAGCAGCATAAGCATTGACTAAGTGCGATCGATTCAGCCATGCTTGAGTAAAATTAGTTCGATACAAGTGAGCCGAACCCAATTCAGTTTCGGTCAAAATTGCCTGACTCAAATCTGCCTGAGCCAAATTAGTTTTAACTAAATCTGCGTAGCAAAGGGTGGATCGGTTTAATTTGATACTATCAAGATCTGCATCTGTAAATTTGGCGGACGTAAAGTCGATCGAAATTGCATTTACCTTGGTTAGATTAGCTCCGCTCAAATTACTGAAAGCCAAATTACTACCCATTAAATTGGCATCAGTGAGATTCGCGCAGCTAAAATCTGCCCCAACTGCTCGACAATTAATACTCTCGATCGATCTTAGATTAGCATTAACTAGATTAGCTCGATCGAGAATGCTATTACTTAGATTTGACCCACTCAAATTTGCGGCTACTAGCTTGGTATCACTGAGTTGAGCACGCCGCAAATTAACACCATGGAGATCAGTGCCGCGTAGATTCAGCCCACTCAACTGGGCATCGCTCAAGTCTGGCACTTCCAGATACTCAGCGCGCCAATGTAACCAAGCTACAGCTCCCCGTCGCAACATAGCATCCGCACTCACTCCCATGCCCTACTCCTGCTTGCTGCCCGCTGGAAATGGACGACCTGGTAAACTCTCTAGTGCCGCTAATATCCCCGCCTCAGCCGCCTTGATGTCCTGCTCCTCTCCACCCAAATACAGCCGCCCAAATACACCCACAGCCGAGATTTGGAGAATATTAATCCGCGCTGATTTCTCCGCCTCATTTGCCGCAATTGCGGCATAAGCGGCTGGCTCTACTTCTAAAACATAAAGTGTTTGTCCCGCGAGGATCATATTCCCCCGCCGCCCGCGATTGATCATCTGAGTATGGTGGGGCGTAATATTGCGAATAATTCGACTCGAAATCACCCGTGGCTTGAGACAATCGGACCGATTGACCCCCAGATATTCTAAGATCGCCCGTCCCGCTGCATGAACGTCACCCTGGTTGCTGGCATGAATTTCCATCAATCCATATAGCCGCTCGATAATTTGTACCCCTGGCTTTACATCCGCAGATTTGAGGGCGATGTCCATCATTTGATTGATCTCGACTCCAGGCGAAACCTCAATCCACAAAGAGGAATCAGATGGCAATGGCAAAAAGCCCTGGGCTTCTGTGCCCAGATATGCAGCATGTTGACGTTGCAATCGATCGATAAAAACGTAACTCCGAAGGTCGATTCCCAAGAACTTTTAAACTTGTCCAGCTTGCTCAGTATATCTGAATTTAGCTACTTATCCACAACAACGGGAGCAAGAAAAACTTTCCTTGCTCCCGTTATTTTCAACTAGCTAATTAAACCTATTATTTAGGCATTGCAGGAGCACTAGGTGCTGGTGGTGCCATAGGTGCTGGCGCACTAGGTGCCGCAGCAGGCACAGGTGATGATTGGTTAGCAACTTGAACCAATTGACCTAATAGTCCTTGAAGAGCTTTCTGCCCAATTGGAGCCTCAGCAACTGCTTTCTCAGGGCCGAGTTCGCCCACCATTGCTCTGACATACTCGTTGTAAGCACCAACTGAAGCATTCAGCTTGGTGGCATCGATGTTGCCATTACCAGCACGCATACCTTGAACTGTAGTAGCCAAGGTTGTTGCAGCTTTGCCAGTCGCGCCATCAGCCGCTACACCAGCAGGTAATAATGACGCAACTAATGGTGCAGGTGCTGCACCATTGACGACATCAAATGTAGCCGCGTCGCCCACAGCGTTAGCCGTTAGAGATTGTGAAAACTGATTGACAGCACTTTGGCTCTGGGCAGCATAACCAACGCTACCATTACCACCGACAATTCCACCACCACCAACGTTGGTGACAGAAGTGAATGTATTGCCGTTGTCGGAACCGTTACCAATTTGAGCGTTAACTGGAGCGAGATTGAGTGCCACTAAGCTAGTTACAGCACCCAATCCTAACAAATAAGATGAGATTTTCATGTTTAAGTTTGGGATCGAAGAGGATAAATAATATTGCTGGAGATTTGAGTATTGCTACTCAAATCTCTCAACAGGTAACAAATCAACTAGCCGTGATTAGAAGTGGAAACCTAAGCCACCGCTAACGCTAAAGCGTGAACCACCAGTCTCTGGATTGGCGATATCGACGATTGCTGGAGTTATTTGAAGTGCCGAACCACCACCGAAAGGAATCGTGATTGGTAAACCAACGCTTAAATCTTGACCATTCCAGTCGCCAACGAGGGAAACATTGGAGAATAAACGGGTTCCGAGACTACCAAAGACATTAACGTTGTCTTTGGCGTTAGGATTTCTGATATCACCGACGCTACGGAAGCGACCACCGCCAGCACCAACTGAAAGAGTGGTGTTGCTGAAGAATCCCATGTTTGGATCTGGGTTGAGGATCAAGCTGGCTACTCCGTAAGCAGATTGAACACCACCGTTAGTACCAAAGCCAGGAGTACCAGGGTTGTTACCGAAAGTAATGGCATTTTCAATACCACCAGCGATTGCAAAGCTATCACCTAACAATTTGTGCAGTTTGAAACTAACACCACCATTCTCGAAAGAACCAGGATTGCCAGCACCACTCCGGTTGTAGGTAGTCGCGACAGTTTCCAATCCGAGGAAGCTGCGAGCATCACCTAAACCAAGACCGACAGAATATGCGTAGGTTTCTGGACCTTGTTGTTTCTCCGCAGGTGTTGCATTAGGACTGCTAGGTAGATTAGCGTTGCTGTAGATGTTTGGACGAGTATTTCCTTGGTAGCCAGCACCAAGGAAGAAGTCACCCCAGTTTGCGCCAAATGCGGTTGGAGTACCTAGACCACCCACAGGGAAGGTGCTAGTTGGAGCAGATGCGACGATCTCAGGGACTTGACTAGGAATGCCCAATTTAGCGATTGCCTCATCAGCAGTCATTGCCACTGGCTTGGGTTGCTCAATGCTGGTGATGTAAACACCATTGGGGCAAGATGCGACGTATTTGTTCGCAGGATTCGCTTTGTCTAAAGCAGTCAACCTACCAGCACCAACCAATACTTGGTGGATGTAGGCAGCTACATCAGCACGAGTCGCAACAGTGTTGGGACCGAAGTTACCACCAGGCAACATGCTACTGTTGTATTCGACACTTACAGCTACGCAACGTTGGGTTGCCGCAATCAGTGCGTTTTGACCGTAGCTAGGAACTTGTGCTGCGTCTCCAAACACGCCGTTGAGATCGAGATTGCCAGATGGCTCTAACTTGCTACCATTAACTATCGAAACCAAACTTTGAATCCGAATGATATTTTGCTTTGGAGCAAAAGTACCGTTGGGATATCCCGATAGGAATCCACCTTGGTAAGCTTTCTGGATGGCCTCGGCTGCCCAATAATTTTTGGGCACATCTTTAAAATTGCGTGCAGCCCGAATTTCTGTGAGATTGAAGGCTTTGTTGAGTAAAGCGGCGAATTCTGCACGAGTTACAGGTTGATCAGGTCTAAAGGTACCGTCAGGGTAGCCCTTGATGATGTCCTTCTCAACGAGCGCTCTGATGAAAGGTTCTGCCCAGTTACCCGCAACATCGCTAGCTTGAGCGATTTTATCTGCTGCTGGGGTGGCTGGTACCGTATTGTTGGTTCCTTTTAATACGTCAGCTAAGGGTGCGGACGCGGCAAGTTTGCTATTTGTCGATACAGCAGGTGCTGCAAATGTGGGGGCAATTGCTACCGATACACAGGTAAAGATCGACCCTAGTAGTAAGGATACAATCCGACCAGTCTGAGCAAGTTTGAAATTAGATGGTTGTTTATTTTGATTCATGGTTTCCCTAGCGCACTCCTCACCGGAAAAGTTGTCAATTTACATTGTACTGTAAATTTCCGGATCGAGAGAAATTAGTTGTTTATTGTAATTTTACAAGATTAATGGTCGATTTTGAGTCAGATTGTTTTATCGATCGATTGAACTCATATATGTTTCAATTCAATACTTATACGTTCTAGACGTTGAATCGATTTACCTGAGCCTCAATCATTACAAGTTCAGATATTTGGCTGAGTACATTTTCCCAAAACAAATATATCTTTAGGTGTATTGACAAAAGTTTAACCAGCAAGGCTCAATTACTGAAGATCGATCGAGATCGTCTAGGTTTTAGATTGCTTCAATAGATCGGTTGCTAACCTCTTACACTAGCATACAATAATAATTGCAATCTTACTGGTAAAGGTCAGAAATCGAGTTTAAATCTCGATTAAAATATTAATTTTCAACTTGTTAAAAACCGTCGATCGTGTCATAATATTATGTCCACTAAAAGCCGATCTTTGTTGAGTATTGAAGCTACTGCTGCGACTCTTGAAAAACGTGTAAATGCACTTTCCAATTATCAGAAGTATACAATCTTGACGTTCGTAGACATCAGTTTGTTCCTAACTTCGATTGGAGCTGCGATCGGCTTTGAGTCTGGATTTGACAAGATGCCTACGGAAATATGGGGCGCAGGTATCTTTGTCGCGATCGAAATCACTGTCAAAATTGCCATATTCTGGGCTTTTAGCATTTACCAACAAGTACTTCGTTACACGGGCGGCGAATTCATCTTCACAATTGTCAAAGCTGTCATTGCTAGTTGTATCTCGATTTCGGCGATCGATAATCTATTTGATATCTCTTCAATGCCAGCTTCGGTGCTACTGAGTGACGGGATGTTGACACTGATTCTAGTGATCGCCTTTCGCCTGAGCGTGCGACTGACCTTAGGCAAAATACATCAGATTAACTACCCAGGCAAAGAGACTGGTGGTGTAGTGATCTATGGAGCTGGTAGTGCTGGTTGTATCCTTGCCCAGGCCTTGGCGGGAGAGCGCAACAAAGTCTTGGTCGGCTTTATCGATGATAGTCCCTATCTACAAGGTCGGAACGTCCAAGGCACGAAGGTTTACGCCCCAGGAGACTTAGTTAAACTCAAGTCAACGATTGGGTTTCAAGAAATTCTACTTGCCATGCCGTCGATCGAGGGTCAACGTAAGCGGGACATTCTCCAGCAACTGCAAATTCTCGGTGTACCCGTCAAAACTGTCCCAAGTATCAATGAGATCTTGAGCGGTCATGTATCGGTTAATAAGGTACGGGAACTGGATATCGAAGATCTATTAGGTAGAAAAGCAATCGCCGCTAATCCCGAATTACTCGAACGTGATATTACTGATCGAGTCGTATTAGTCACTGGTGGTGGTGGGTCGATCGGATCGGAACTCTGTCGGCAAATTGCCAAACAACAACCAAAGCTGCTGATTGTCTATGAGCTACATGAGTTTGCACTATATCAAATGGATATGGAACTGAGCGAACACTATCCACATCTAGCCAAAGTTGCTTGCTTGGGTTCGGTTACTGATGCTGCGGCACTGACTACGGTACTAAGAAAATATGGCGTAGATACGATTTATCACGCAGCAGCCTATAAGCATGTACCGATCGTCGAAGCCAATCCGATTTCTGGGATGAACAACAATATCGGTGGTACACTAACTGCGGCTCAATGCGCGATCGATTGTGGTGTAGATAAATTTGTCTTAATCTCTACTGATAAAGCCGTCCGCCCAACTAATATTATGGGTGCGACCAAGCGCGTCGCTGAATTAGTCCTTCAGGGATTAGCCGATCTGCCCACTCACAAAACTTGCTTTACGATGGTGCGGTTTGGCAACGTCCTCGGTAGTAGCGGCTCCGTTGTACCTCGCTTTCGCGAACAAATTACTTCTGGTAAATCAATTACCCTGACCCATACAGATGTCACTCGCTACTTCATGACCATCCCTGAAGCTGCGACTCTAGTGATCCAAGCAGGTGCAATGGCCAAGGGTGGTGAAGTCTTTCTGCTTGAAATGGGTGCGCCTGTGAGGATCTATGACCTTGCAGCTCAAATGATCCGCCTACACGGGATGGAACCTCACAAGGATATCACAATCGAAATTACCGGATTGCGTCCTGGTGAGAAAATCCGTGAGGAGCTGTTGATTGATTGCGATGCCGCGATCGAAACTGGACATCCCAAGATTTTTTGTGCTCGTGAAGAAAAGTTAGCCTGGAAGGATCTTGCCCCTCAACTGACTAGACTACTGGATGCTGCGGCTGAATCTGAAGTCAGCGAATGTGTAGCCGTGCTCTATGATTTGGTGCCTGGATACAACCCAACCGGACAATATGCCAAGGTTAAGGAAGTTTTGACTGTGTAGAGATTAATCAGCGGTTAAAACCGCTGCTCTCGTGTTACTCGGCTTGCTCGGACTAACACGAGAGCAGGAGGTCATAAAAAATAGATACTCTCTTGAGAGTATCTATTTTTTATTTGGTATTTACTCCTGAATTGATTCCTCTCGTTGCGAGAATCCCCATGTAAAAATAATTGCCACCAATACGATCGTCAATTGTTCAGGAATCTCCAAGCTGGGATACAGCGCGCGGACAAGTAGCTTGACCCCAACCAAGCCTACCGCTATGTAGCCAGCATCTTCGAGGTGAGTGTATTCATCCAACCAGCGAATGAATAAATCCGCCATAAACCGGAGTAAAATAATCCCGATCGTTGCACCACTAATCACTAGCCAAGTATCTGTTGATACAGCAATTGCTGTCGCAACACTATCCAGGGAAAATGCCAAATCAGTCACGGCAATAATTGGAATCACTTGCCACAGGGAAGTATACTGAGGGCGTTGTTTTTCGCCATCTTCCCCCTTCTCGGCGGTAAAATACTGAAATGTCAGCCACAGTAGATACGCAGCTCCTAAGACCTGAAATTGCCAGTAGCGAACTACCCAAGTAGCGGCAACAATCAGTGTCATCCGCAGGATGTAGGCAAAAAGTAAGCCGAGATTTAAGGCTTTGGGACGGAGAGTTTCATCAACTAAGCCTTGGGAAATAGATGCGAGGGCGATCGCATTGTCGGCGGATAGTACTGCTTCCAGTGCAACTAGAACTAGGAGCAGTACTGGTGTAGACATTCCAATATCTACTGGTAATTCGATCGGTTTGTCTATCATCGATAAAATGAATGAGGATGGGCAACAATTAAGGCGATGGATGTTTGACTAGCACAAATATTTAAAAAATTAGTTTGAAAATTCTGGCTGTATCTATGTTCCAAGCTATTTCCCTATTGTAGCTGTCGATCGATCCAGACCGCCACAGTCTAAACATCAAAAGAAATATATCTATTCCTTTTCTGGTGACAAATTAGATATCTAGTGTGGATGGTGAATAGTGGATGATGAAGTAAACAGTATAAAATCACAGATTACTAGCTTCTATTTCTTGGGTGCGAAGCGAGTATTTACTGGACTTGATAGTGTAGAAATAATTCCTGATCGACTCGATCAACACTCAACAATGTCAGTCTGGGAGCTAGCTCTGGCGTAAATCCAACTCCAGCAACCGGACTGGGCGCAGCACTACCACCGTAGATAAACGGACAAATCGTCAACCATAATTCATCAATAAAATTAGCGGCAAATAAACTCGCTGCTAATTCGGCACCACCTAAGAAACAGATATTTTCAACAGCTAATTCTGCCAGCTTTACCTTGGCAACTTGCCAGTCAATATCTTTACCATCGGCAGTCTCACACACTAATACCCGATCGAAACTAGTGCGTTCTAGCCAATCTACTGCGCCAATTTTAGTCGTTAATAACCATCGTTCGATCGATTGGCTAAAAAATGGTAGGGTGGGGTCGATATCACCACTACGCGAACAAATGATCTGGGGTGGTTGAGCCGATTTGCCTTGTGCTAGCCGAGCTTGAATCAAGGCTGGATTTGCTTCTACGCCACCGCCCCCATCTTTGAGAGTACCACTACCGACTAAAACTACGTCAGATGACATAATTTGCTCCTCCAGATGAGCATAATCTCGCTTTGAGCCAAATGTTGGCGGTGATTTTTTTACGTCCGAGATCTTCCCATCTGCTGTCATCGCTAAAACGAGGGTTGTCTTCATGGCATATTTATTAGTTATGTTCGATCGACAATCGCTAAAATTAGCAAATTTGTATAATTAAATACTTAATTTCGCGATCGCGGGACTGCGTAAATGAATATTTGTATTTGTCTAATTTTAGCATGGGCAATTTTTAGATGCCCGACAGCATTCGATCGTCGGGCGGTACCTTTGCCGCTAAACTAGGAAAAGAATCCTCTTGTTATCTTGCCAGCAATCCTCATGCCAGACGATCGAGCCAATCTTTCCCAAAAAAACATCGACTCTAAAGATAGATTGATCTTTGCCCTCGATGTTGAGAGCAGCGAACAAGCGCAGCAACTAGTCGAACAGCTTGGCGATGCTGTGACATTTTACAAACTAGGATTAGAAATGTTCATGGGTGGAAAATACTATGAAATGATCGATTGGTTGCTCGCCCGCAATAAAAAAGTGTTTGTCGATCTGAAGTTTTTTGATGTGCCCCAAACCGTTGGATCCGCTGTCCGCCAATTGACCAATCGCGGCGTGAGTTTTGCTACCGTACATGGCAATGATGCGATTCTGGCTGCCGCTGTCCAAGAAAAAAAAGAACTAAAAATCCTCGCAGTTACCGTTCTAACTAGTCTCGATCGCAGTGACCTCGACGATCTGGGCTTTGAGTGCGATCCTGAAGCTCTAGTGCTATCTAGAGCCAAACGAGCACTAGCGATCGGTTGTGATGGTGTGATTTCATCTGGGTTAGAAGCCAAGGCGTTGAGAGCCGATCTAGGTGCAAATTTCTTGGTTGTGACACCAGGGATCAGACCCGTAGACAACACCAAAGTAGAACGCGGCGACCAAAAGCGGATTGTCGATGTTCAAACAGCCTTTACCAATGGGGCTGACTATATAGTAGTAGGCAGACCAATTAAACTCGCCGCCGATCCATATTTGGCAGCTTCAGAAATTCAAGCTACGATCGCCGGAATCTTTAGCTAAAAAATATGAGATTAGTTGCGATCGATTTTGAGACAGCCAACCGCGATCCTCATAGTGCTTGTGCCTTGGGCATCGTCCAGATCGAGGATCAGACGATCATCCACGAAGAAATTTTCCTAATTCGTCCCCCATCACCTCGGTTTGAATTTACCAAAATTCACGGCATCATCTGGTCAGATGTCGCCCAAGCCCCAACTTTTAAACAAATCTGGTCACAAATTTCGACCAGAATCGAACGCGCCGATGCTTTAGTCGCTCATAATGCTAGTTTCGATCGACGGGTACTTCATGCCTGTTGTGACTTCTATCAGATTCCGCCACCCAAACAAAAGTTTATCTGTACCGTCGCCCTCGCCCGTGAGCGGTGGAATCTCTATCCGACTAAACTCCCTGATGTCTGTAGGC
>CASBPY010000077.1 GCA_949127675.1 Synechococcales cyanobacterium PMM_0072 | reverse complement strand
GAGTGTGATTTTTTTATAATCCGTTGTCCAATTAAACTTTTAACTTATTCCCACTACATGGATATGCTAATTGTGAATTTGGGATATTTCCACTTATAGAATTATTTAATGGAATAGATGTAGTAAAAAATGTAGGGTGGGCACTGTCCACAGACCATGTATGGTCGAATCAAAGAGACTTTAAACTGTTTTATCCAGTTACTAACGACACACGACACGATCGAATCATCTCTACACCAATCGATCGATATTAATCAGTCTAAATATTCATATTGCTACATATGCTCTCCTAACTGGCTGGACAAATGTCTAGTCAGTTAGTAAAATGAAACTAAATACTGATCAAACAATGACTCTAACCACCCTACCAAAACTAGATCCAGCGGTGATTCGAGCACAACTATCGCTATCCCAAGAAAAACTCAGTAGCCTACTCAAAGTCAGCACCAAAACTGTGAATCGGGCAGAGAAGCAACATCTGCCGCTGAAAGATACCGATGTCCGCGCTAGGTTAGCGAAATTGCAAGAGATCGCCAGCTTGGGGCTAATGGTTTACAGCAGCGATGGTTTGAAGGAATTTCTGACTACCCCATTACCAGTATTTAATAACTATACGGCGATCGATCTGATGTCAATCGGCGAATACGATCGCGTAATTGGAGCTTTGGCAGCAGATTTTGAAGGTTTGGGCTACTAACGGATGTCGATCCAGTCTTATATTCAACCTTGGGCGGGAACCTCAGTACGTCATATTCCCAAACTCGCGGTTGGGCAATATGATATCTACGACTTTAGTTATGCAGGCAGAAGTGCTGAAAATCGGTGGAACCGCCAAGGTGAGCAGACATTATACTTAGCTAAGGAGAAAAATGTCGCTTTAGCTGAGTATGCCAGACACTTTAATATCGATCGCACCCCCCAACTAGCACGACAGGCACAACAGCGGGTAGTGTATCGCTTTGATGTCCAATTAGAACGGGTGATCAACCTCTGTCAACCGGAAGTATGGCAAGAACTATCACTCACCAATGCCCCCGATTGCTTTAAAGATCGGGATGTCGCTAGAGCCTGTGCTAATTTTATTCGGTACACCACTACAGCTACAGCGATATTTGTACCATCGATGGCGTTTTTAGACGATCTAGAACAATGGTGTTTAGTTTTATTTCTCGAAAAACTCCCCGCAGATGTTCGAGAATTTTTACCGATTGTAAATGCAGATGGTACCTTTAGGATTGAGTGAATAGTTGATTTATTAATTTCTGATTTCACAAAAAAAGGGAGAGAATCATGGTTCTCTCCCTTTTTATTTTGACCTTGGCGGTCATTGTTATCGTTGCTTTGGTCTTTGAGTTTTTGGCGCAACATCTGAGTCCGTTTCTTGAGTTGGCGTTGCCGTGCCGAACCACCTTTACCTTTGTTATTTCTCCCTTCATTGCGGGGGGATTCCCAGCTTTTGAGTCGTTGTGCCATATAGCTGCTAAATTGCGTCTAGCTCTATCATACCAGAACAGCTATTTGATCGCAAGCAATTTGTCCCAATTCAAAAAATTCTAGCCTATTGATATTCCTCACGGTGTAGCGATCGAAATAGCGGGAAAGTCGCCAAATCGATATATATTAGACCTACCTGAAGATCTGGACATTCAGAGATTGGGCAAAAGATGATCTTTTCCAAATATACTTAGTTAGACGCAGGATTTGGACGCTCATTGATGAATAGATGGCCGCATATTAGCTTAATTTCGCCGACAACGGCACACTTGCACCGGATCGGCTTGGTGGCGTTGCTGTTGATAACTGGTTGCGCTCCCAGTAGTAATGCACCGACGACGGTTGGGAGCAAAGATCAAGGAATCATTACTGTGGGCACGACTCAAAAGCCCCGCACCCTCGATCCTGCCGATGCTTACGAACTAAGATCGATCGCCCTAATTCGGAATTTGAGCGATCGGTTATATACTTATGATCCAGGTAGCACTGAACTCAAACCACAACTAGCAACAGCATTACCCAAACTCAGTGCAGATGGGCTGACATATACAATTCCGGTGCGGACAGGGGTATTATTTCACGATGGCACTCCTTTTAATGCCGCTGCGATGGCATTTTCGCTGAATCGATTCATTCAAAACAAAGGCAAGCCATCGTTTTTATTATCCGAGCGGGTGGATACAATCACAGCAACCAGCCCCAATGAACTGACAATTAAGCTTAAGAAACCCTTTGCAGCATTCCCGTCGATGCTAGCCTTCCCTGGTACTTGCGCCTTATCGCCCAAGGCATACAAGATTAAGGCAAATGAATTTGAAGCCAATATCTTTGTCGGGACAGGTCCTTATAAGCTCACCGAATACGGCACGGATCGGGTCAAGTTGACGGCATTCGATCGATATTGGGGTGCAAAACCGCTCAATCGCGGCGTAAACGTCCAAATCTTCAATAACAACTCAGCAAACCTCTACAACTCCTTCCGCACTGGAGCTGTAGATGTCGCCTTCCAAGCCTTAGAACCAGATCAAGTCAAAGTGCTCGAAGCCGGAGCCAAAGCGGGAGATTGGCAATCGATCGCGATCGATGGTAGTGTGACTAGCTATCTGATCCTTAATGTCCTCCAAAAGCCGCTAGATAATCCCTTGGTACGTCAAGCATTGGCTGCGTTAGTCGATCGACCTACTATCAATGAACGTATCTTGTATGGGCAAGGAAAGCCCTTGTACAGCATCGTGCCCGACACCTTCGCCGTCTCCCAGCCAGTGTTTAAAAATGCCTATGGGGACGGAAATATTCCCAAAGTCAAACAGCTACTCACCCAAGCCGGATTTTCAGCGCAGAAGCCCGCTGTCGTCGAAATCTGGTATCCCTCCGGCTCTACTTCTCGCCGTCTAACTGCGGGCTTCCTGCGTGCTTATGCCCAGAAGAAACTAGGCGGAATTTTGGAAATTAAACCAAATACGATCGAGTCGGCATCTTTCTTTAAGTATGCTAGCAAGAATGTTTATCCATCAACACTGCAAGATTGGTATCCCGACTTCCTCGATCCTGATAACTTCGTCCAACCCTTCCTCGAATGTCCTAAACAAGACAAAGAAAACAAAGGCTGTAAAGAAGGTGGTACTCAATCGCAAGGATCGTTTTATTATAGCGATCGAATGAACCAATTAATTACCGCTCAAGGTAAGGAAGCCGACCCGACTAAGCGCAAAAAAATCTACGCCGATATTCAAACTAAACTAATCGAGGATGTCCCCCTAATTCCGCTGTGGCAAACGAAGGATTTTGTCTTCGCCAAGAAAGGGATGAGCGGTATTAACATCGATCCACTTCAGAATTTACTGTATTCGGAAATGAAAAAATAGAATTATGTCACGATCGAGAACCCTCCAATATTACCTCGCAGCGCGATTGCTCTTAGCTCCATTGATGTTATGGACGATCGTCACATTGGTATTTTTCTTGCTCAAAGCAACACCTGGCGATCCGGCAGATATGTTTTTAGGTGCGAGAGCGTCAGACAAAACTAAAGCAGAATTTATGCTTAATTTATGTCAAAAGCAACCGATGTTTTGTATAGAGGAACCAATCTACGTTCAATATTTTCGATACTTAGGGAATCTTTTACAAGGTAATTTTGGTGAATCAATTACTAGTTCTGGTAAAGCAGTTGTCACAGTCATTCAAGAGAACTTTCCAGCGACATTAGAACTAGCGATTGGCAGCATGATTATTGCCTTTGTGGTCGGTGTGGTGATTGGAACAATTGGCGCGGCTCGTCCAGGTACAAAATCAGCATTAGGCGGTAGATTATTTGGGATAATTAGTTATTCACTACCGATTTTTTGGGTAGGAATGCTATTACAATTAATATTCGCCGTTCAACTGCGGATTTTTCCCCTCGGCGGGAGATTTCCCTCGAACCTTACGCCACCAATAAAAATTACCGGACTATATACGATCGATAGTCTACTCCATTTCGATCTCCCCAGCTTCTTTGCTTCACTTCATCACCTCGCGTTACCTTGTCTGACACTAGGAGTATTACTCAGCGGTATCTTTGAGCGGATCGTGCGGGTCAATCTCAAGCAGAGTATGAGAGCTGAGTATGTAGAAGCAGCTAGAGCTAGAGGCATTCCCGAACGCAGAATTCTAATTGCCCATTCGCTCAAAAATGCGATGATCCCAGTGATTACGGTTTTGGGGTTAACTACTGCGTCTCTGCTGGGCGGTGCCGTACTGACAGAAGTTACTTTTTCTTGGCCAGGATTGGCTAGCCAATTGTACGAGGCGATCTCTAGTCGTGACTACCCTACTGTACAGGGAATCATGGTCTTCTTCGCGGCGATCGTCGTGATTGCCAGTATCCTAATTGACTTGATCAATGCCTGGATCGATCCTCGGATTAAATACTAATTCTTGACTTAAAGCTTACTTTTATTCTAAAGCCTAATACCTAAAGCCTAAAGCCTGTCGATCGGTCAGAGCATTTAGCAACATTCAGGTTAAAATTAGAGAAATTGTTAAAATTTTTACAGAACCTTAACTTCAGGAGAACTATAGTAACTATGAGCCAAAAATCCCTTGTTATCTCTCCATCGATCCTGTCTGCGGACTTTAGCCGTCTAGGTGAAGAAATTCGGGCAGTGGATGCTGCTGGTGCTGACTGGATTCACGTGGATGTCATGGATGGACGGTTCGTACCAAATATTACGATCGGACCAATGATTGTGGAAGCCGTTCGCCCTCACACCAAAAAAATTATCGATGTTCACTTGATGATCGTCGAACCAGAAAAGTATGTAGCTGATTTTGCCAAAGCTGGTGCTGACATCATTTCCGTCCATGCTGAGTACAATGCTTCTGCTCACTTGCATCGGACATTGGGTCAAATTAAAGAACTCGGCAAGCAGGCTGGTGTCGTCCTCAATCCTGGTACACCCTTAGAACTAATCGAATACGTCCTCGACTTGTGCGATTTGGTGTTGATTATGAGTGTCAACCCTGGTTTTGGCGGTCAAAGCTTTATTCCTAGCGCAGTTGGCAAAGTCGCCAAGTTACGCCAAATGTGTAATGAACGCGGTCTAGATCCGTGGATCGAAGTTGATGGTGGTCTCAAACCAAACAATAGCTGGCAAGTGATCGAAGCAGGTGCCAATGCGATCGTTGCTGGTTCCGCTGTATTCAACGCTCCTGACTACGCTGAAGCAATCAAAGGCGTTCGGAATAGCAAACGTCCCGTCTTAGCGACTGCCTAGAGACGTTCCGGTGGGTCGGCTCGATCATTCTCGATCGAATGATCATCAAAAAGACTACTAGAAATTTACTTTTGGTAGTCTTTTTGATGGGTTCGATTGATTAATCCTCCGAACCAGTGCCAGTACCACGACTGTTGGTTTGAATATAGAGAATAATCAGGAAAATTGTCGGTACTAAAATAAATAAGAGGCTAGCCACGAAACCTAACTCGTTAGTTTGCATTACAGTAATTCCTATAAAG
>CASBPY010000076.1 GCA_949127675.1 Synechococcales cyanobacterium PMM_0072 | reverse complement strand
GGTTTGGGTGTATCCGAAGCACTAATTCAATCTGCTGGCAATAATCAGATTTTAGTCCAATTACCTGGTGTCAACGATCCACAACAGGCAGAACGAGTACTTGGTGGTACTGCTCAACTTGAATTTCGCGAACAAAAAGCCGATACTGAAGGTCAGCTAGGCGCGGAACTGGCAGTGTTGAATGATGCAAAAGCTAAACAAACGATCCTCAAAAAAACTAAGTCTACTGATAAGCCAGCGATCGCCGCAATTCAACTCGCGATCGAAAAGCAATATACTGAGATTGATAAATTATTTGATAAAGCCGTAATTACTGGCAAACAGCTTAAAAATGCTAGCCCCCAACCCTTATCTGCCGATTCCTGGGAAGTAGCATTGGAATTCGATAATGCTGGTGGCGATGCTTTTGCCAAGATGACCAAAAGTCTAGCTGGAACTGGTAGATCGATCGGTGTATTCTTAGACCATGACCCGATTAGTACCCCCACTGTTGGCCCTACTTTTGCCGCAACTGGAATTACTGGCGGTAAAGCAGTAATTACCGGAAATTTCACTACTGAAACCGCTCAAAACTTAGCTGTTCAACTTCGAGGTGGTTCCCTACCCGTGCCTGTAGAAATCGTCGAAAACCGGACTGTTGGTGCCACATTGGGTCGAGATAGCATTCAAAGCAGTCTCTCCGCTGGCCTTGGCGGGTTAGTCTTAGTAGCCATCTTTATGGGTGTTTACTATCGACTACCTGGGATTGTTGCTGACCTTGCTTTAGTTATTTACACCATCCTCTCCCTAGCGGCTTTCAATCTGCTGGGTGTGACTTTGACGCTACCAGGGATTGCCGGATTTATTCTGAGTATCGGGATGGCGGTAGATGCCAACGTGCTGATCTTCGAGCGGACTCGTGAAGAACTCCAGACAGGCAAAACTTTGTACAAATCGGTTGAATCAGGTTTTCACCGCGCTTTTGATAGTATTTTGGATGGCCATGTGACTACTCTGATCTCCTGCGGCGCGTTATTTTTCCTCGGTTCTGGTTTAGTCAAAGGATACGCAGTTACTTTGGCAGTTGGAGTTGCAGTTAGTCTATTTACGTCCCTGACATGTACTCGTACTTTTCTGTTGTTATTGGTACTAGGTTTCCCAGCTTTACGTCAGAGAACTAATTTATTTGCGCCCAACGTACCCAGCCTGACAGCAAAGTAATCTCGCTCAAATTTAGATCTATCCCCTACTCCCCCATTCCCTATGAAAAAATTCAGTGTAACTAAGCAACGAAAGTGGTGGTGGCTGCTATCTACTGTGTTCATTTTGGCAGGAATTACCTCGATGATCTTATCCTGGACAAATCCAGAAATTAGATCGCCTTTGCGTCAAGGATTAGATTTTACAGGTGGATCGAAGTTACAGTATGAACTAGATTGTTCTATTTCTAATAATTGCAAACCAATTGATATTGCTGCGGTACGTGAGATCGTCAAGAATCAAGGCATTGTCGATCCGATTATTCAAGTAGTTGGCAAAGATTCTACGGGGCTATCAATTAGAAGCAAAGATCTCAAAGTTGATGCTAGAACTAAATTAGAAGCGGCTCTGAGCGAAAAAATTGGTAAATTTGATCCCAAGCGAACCCAAAATGACACAGTTGGGCCAACCCTAGGAGCTGAATTATTTCAAAATGGTTTAATTGCGATCGGATTATCATTTGGATTGATTCTATTATATCTGACCGTTCGATTCAAATTTGACTATGCTTTCTTTGCCTTTGTTGCACTATTCCATGATGTATTTATTACAGTTGGAATTTTTTCGATCCTCGGTTTAGTTGGAGGGGTGGAAATTGATAGTTTATTCGTAGTTGGACTGCTAACAATTATCGGCTTTTCAGTTAATGACACTGTGGTTATTTACGATCGAATCCGTGAAGTAATCAGTATCAGTCCCGAATTACCGATTGACCAGATCGTTGATGATAGTATTAATCAAACCATGTCTCGATCGCTCAATACTACTCTCACCGTACTACTTACCCTACTCTCGATCTATTTCTTTGGTGGCGATACCCTCAAGAACTTCGCACTATGCCTGATTATCGGCTTTACAGCCGGAGCATACTCCAGTATCTTCATCGCCAGTACCCTATTTGGCTGGTGGCGCAAAAATCATCCTGTGAAACCGACTCCAGCAGTGGTGACTTCTGAATCTTAGGAGCTATGTCTAGATTGAATCAATCAGCACCCTCGGCAGCCGAATTAAACCCAGAAATCGAACTCGATCCGATTTTTAAAAAGCAAATCGATAATCTCTATCGCCTAAATCTCTATGGTAGATGGTTGGTGATATTAGCTCTATGGCTAACAATTGGGGTCTATAGCCTGTGGGGACTGCGACACCCAATTAGTTTGATTCAAGAAGATTTTACCTGGGCTGCGGTCAAATATGGGTTGATTGGGGCACCGATGCCTGCGTTTGGTTTATGTCTGTGTGTGGGGATGATGACGGGTACATTAGTCTGGCAAAGCCGGAATATTATCTGGGGCATCCCCAAAAAAGAACAACAGCGGCTCACCCAGCAAGTTGGGAATATTCGCAAGCAAGGTAGTTCTCATCCGTTGTGGAAATGGGTGGTTACAGTGAATGGTGAATAGTGGATGGTGGATGGTTAGAATAAAAGTGGATGAGCACTGTCGAATATATTTAATTCTAGACTGTACTTAACTCCCAACTCCCAACTCCCAACTCCC
>CASBPY010000075.1 GCA_949127675.1 Synechococcales cyanobacterium PMM_0072 | reverse complement strand
TATATCAAGTCCTTACCTGCCATTGAATAGTAGCTAGTCACAGCGCATACTTCTCAAGCTGCGCTTTCGCCTAGAAAGCCGCCCTGAAGTGCGGGGTTTTCACCCGATTTCCCGATAAATCGCGAACCTAGGTTCGATTGAATGTCAATATCGATCGAACAATTGGGCATAATAAGTAGGCGGTTCAGTAATTATTTATAAAGGTTTTAGGGTGGGTATTACCCACCCTCTAAAAATTCAGGGAACAATCAAGATTATCTGCCGTTATTTGTACCAATTCCTAAGCACTAAAATACTTAGCAGTAGGATGATAGACAATCAAAGCAGTAGTAGACTGCTCAGGATAAAGCTGCTCGCTCTCATCCATCGTCATCCCCATCCGCTCCGTACCCATAATCTTCAACTGCTGCAACTGATCCGCCACATTCGGACAAGCAGGATAGCCGAAACTATACCGTGAACCCTGATAGCGTTGTGCCAACATATCGCGAATATTATCCGGCTCTAGCTCGCCATAACCCAACTCCTTGCGGATACGGGCGTGTCCCCATTCAGCTAAACCTTCTGCCATTTGAACAGCCATGCCGTGGAAGTAGAGATAGTTGGCATAGTTATCGGCTTTGAATAACACTTGGGCTTTCTCGCTGGCGACTTCGCCCATTGTCACGGCTTGCATCGGGAATACGTCGAATTTATTCTCGGATAGAGGGCGGAAGAAATCAGCCAGACAGAGGCGACGCAGGGATTTTTGGCGGGGGAATGTCCAGGTGACTACGGGGGTAGCTGTTTGGGGCGTTAAGCCCTGTTCGATGACGCTGGGATCATAGACGTGGACGGAGTTACCTTCGGCGGTACAGGGGAAATAACCATACATGAGTTGGGGTTCGAGCCATTCGCCAGTGAGGATTTTGGCTTTCCATTCTTCTAAGATTGGATAAACTTTCTCAGCTTTGAATGCTTCATATTCTTCCTTGGATTGCTCTTTGGGTTTACGGAATTGCCATTGTCCGGCGATCAGGGCTTGGAGATCCATGTGCCAGAATAGATCTTCGAGGGCGATCTCATCCTTGATGATTTTGGTACCCCAGAATGGTGGTGTAGGTCGATCGATATCTAATGGTACATCTGTCGATCGCACGGTGTCGATGACTACTGGCTCGTTACTCTCTGTCGGCTGTTTGGGTTCTTCAATTTCGACGGCGACTTTAATCGGCTTGCCATCATCATCGAGGAAGCCGTGGGTGTCGTCCCACTTGTTGCCCTGTTTGGCGGGCATGAGTGAGTCCATAAAGTTCAAATCAGCAAAAGCATCTTTGCCGTAGATTACCTGCCCTTTATAGACCTGCTGGCAGTCTTTGTAGACAAATTTGGGGGTGAGGGCAGCACCACCGAGGATAATCGGAATTGTGATCCCTTTCTCGTTGAAGGCTTCAAGATTGTCCTTCATGAAGGCGGTGGATTTTACCAGCAGTCCGCTCATGGCGATACAGTCGGGTTTGTGGGTTTCGTAGGCTTGAATAATCGCTTCCACGGATTGTTTAATCCCCATGTTGATCACTTCATAACCGTTGTTGGAGAGGATGATATCGACGAGGTTTTTACCAATATCATGTACGTCGCCTTTGACGGTGGCAATTACGAATTTACCTTTGGCATTACTCACACCTGCATCGGCTTTATCCATGTGGGGTTCGAGGAACGCGACGGCGGCTTTCATCGTTTCGGCTGATTGAAGAACGAAGGGTAATTGCATTTGTCCCGAACCGAATAGTTCTCCGACTACTTTCATCCCATCGAGCAGATAGATGTTGATCACATCTAAGGGAGGATATTTCTCGATCGCTTTCATTAGATTGGCTTCTAAACCAACTCGTTCGCCGTCGATAATATGGCGGGTAAGTTTCTGTTCGAGGGGTAATTTATCATCCTCTGCTTTATCGCGTTTAGTCGTCACACCTTCAAACATGGTGGTGAGCAAACCTAACGGATCGTAGGTGCAAATATCACCATCAAATTGTCGGCGATCGAATATCAAATTCCGACAAATCTCTTGATGTGCTGGATCGATTTTAGCCATCGGTAAGATTTTGTTCGGACTGACGATCGCGGCATCCATTCCCGCTGCCATACATTCATGTAGGAACACCGAGTTTAATACTTGTCGTGCAGCCGGATTTAGACCGAAGGAAATATTCGATAGTCCTAATAAAACGTGGCATTGAGGTAAATTATCCCGAATCATTTTAATTGATTCGACGGTGGCTTTACCATTCTCCCGATCTTCCTCGATTCCGGTTGAAATTGGCAGTGCTAAAGGATCGAAAAAGACTTCATAAGCAGGAATACCGTATTCTACTGCTGCTCGATAAGCACGCTGAGCGATCGCAAATTTACGCTCCGCCGTCCGCGCCATCCCTTCTTCATCAATGGTACCGATCACAATTCCCGCTCCATATTTCTTGGCAATTTCCAATACTTTATAGAAGCGTTCTTCACCATCTTCATAGTTCGTCGAGTTGAGTAAACATTTACCCCCTGCTACCTTCAAGCCAGCTTCCATTTTCTCCCACTCAGTGGAATCCAACATTAGCGGTAAACTCACGTTATTCACCACACGAGAAACCACCTCATGCATATCCTTTACACCATCGCGTCCGACATAATCAACGTTGACATCGAGAATATGGGCACCTTCTTTAACTTGCGATTTAGCGAGGGAAACTAAACCATCCCAATTCTCCTCATTTAATAGATCGCGACATTTTTTCGAGCCACTAGCATTCAACCGTTCACCGATAATTAAGAACGAATTATCCTGATGATAAGGTTGGATTGACATCAATGAAGATGCCGCTGGTTCAAATACTGGAGTGCGTTCTTTAACTTGAAGCGTCGCCCCAATTTCAGCTAAAGCTTTAATATGATCTGGGCGGGTACCACAGCAACCGCCGATGACTTGGACACCCCAATCTTCGACGAACTTATACATCGCCAATTTGAGTTCGACAGGCGTTAATTTATAGTGAGCGTGTCCGCCAATATTTTCAGGCAAACCCGCATTTGGTACGCAAGAAACCACAAACGGTGATTGTTCGCAGAGGTGCTTAATATGCGGAGCCATTAAATCTGGCCCAGTCGCACAATTTAAGCCTAAAATATCGATCGGGAATGGTTGTAATGCTGTCAACAATGTTGCAATATCACTACCCGACAACATCGTCGCCTGGGGATTCTCAAATGTAGCCGAAACCATGATTGGTAGCCGCACACCCTTATCCTTAAATACTCGTTCAAGTCCATTGATTGCTGCTTTGATTTGCAGCACGTCCATACAAGTCTCAATCAGGAATAGATCCACACCACCGTCATACAGGCCTGTAGCCTGTTCGGTGTATGCTTGCTCTAGCTCTTCATAGCTAATATGTCCGATCGAGGGTAATTTTGTACCAGGACCGATCGAACCTGCCACAAAGCGAGGTTTGTCAGGGGTGGAGAATTCCGCTGTACATTTTTTGGCAAGTTCAGCAGCAGTTTTATTCAGATAATAAACCTTATCTTCTAAGCCATACTCCGCTAGCGTTTGATAGGTACCGCCAAAGGTATCGGTTTCAATGACATCCGCACCTGCTGCCAAGAAATCCCGATGTACGATGGCTACTGCTTCGGGTTTCGTATGGACGAGATATTCATTACAGCCCTCATATTCAGCCCCACCAAAGTCCTCAGCCGTGAGATTCTGAACCTGAAGATTGGTACCCATTGCGCCATCAAAGACGATCACGGGACGTTCGGGACTGTGAAGCCGCGCGAGAAATGCACTAGTCATATAATTACTAAAATAGGGGCTGATCTCTGCGATCGAGATATTGATAAGATCACCTAACTGTTTACTAGTTAGGGATATTAGCCTTTATTATAGTGAAGTTTGGTCTGTGTATTCATCGGGCGTGCTCTAGTTGGGCACTTGTCCAAGGTATAATATCGACGATTAATCGATCGAAATTTATCAGAAAAGTTAAGATTTTCTGCGATCAGATTTAGAATTTTTCGGTGAATAGCAATTGAATCTAAAAATTCAATTTAATTAAAATTGAGTGTAACGATGTGATCATTCAATATTAGTGATCACCACCAAGACAATCAGGCTCAGGTGATGGGGCAAATTATCACAATACCCCAATCCCCTACTGATCAAATTAATTGCTGCCAGTAAAAATAACTTCAGGAAACTTGAGCTGAGCTTCAGGCAACGGACGACCTTTACCTTCTTCTTGCCAATAGTTAATTACTTCCGTAGCTTGGTTGAGGATTCCCACCCGATCGATTTCAGCAATCCAGTGTTTAGCTTCTAATTCAGCTTTGAGTTGTTCCCAAGCGTCATTACGCGGCCAGAAAAAATAAGCGGTGAGCGGACTCAATCCTTTGCCCACTACTTGGTCTACAGCTAACGCAACGTTCTCATCCAGCCAGAGAACTTTCAAGATAAATTTGGATAATGTTACTGGTAACGTTTCAGTGATAGTTTCGGTCATATTTGCTTACTAGTTCGGCACACAATCTATTATTGTACCATCAGTATGGTAAATTTTGAATTGATTTAGTAGCAGAATTGAGATGAACGCGATCGTTGTATTTGATATTGATGGAGTAATTCGGGATGTTGGTAACTCCTATCGTCGCGCACTGGCGGATACAGTGGCAGAATTTACGGGTGAAGCCTATCGTCCCACGGCGATCGAAATTGACCAGCTCAAGGGTGAAGGCCTCTGGAACAATGACTGGGAAGCCTCACAGGAATTAATTTATCGCTATTTCGAGCGTCAAGGACAAAATCGATCCGAGTTAAACCTGGATTATGCTCAAATTGTTACTTATTTTCAGACCAAATATCGCGGTACAGATTCAGTAAATTGGAATGGCTATATCTGCCACGAACGAATCCTCGCCAGTCTTGAATACTTTTGCTCCCTAACTGCTGCACACATCCCCTGGGGATTTTTTAGCGGTGCTACCAGAGGATCTGCTAGTTATATCCTCGAACGGCGATTGGGCTTAAATGCACCCATTCTAGTGGCAATGGAAGATGCGCCAGGTAAGCCAGATCCTACTGGTTTATTCCTGACAGTTGCTCAGTTGGAATCCCAATATGGGAATATTGACTCGCTCCCAGTTATCTATGTCGGAGATACAGTCGCAGATATGCAGACGATTGTCAAAGCGAGAAAAGTGCGCTCTGAAAGAGATTTTATTGCCGTTGGAGTTTTACCACCGCACATTCTTGCGGAAGCCGAGCTAGTAGATGACTACAGCGAGAGCTTGATTCGATCGGGCGCAAAGGTGGTAATTAATAACGTCCAGGAATTGACACCACAGCTGATTGATTCACTGTAGTAGCTTTCAATCCAAGGTACAAGAATCGAACTTGTCTAGAGCTTCCGCTCGCGGATTATGAGTCCGCTGCCTAAACCGATCGGCCAACCTTGGAGACATCTCCTCATTTTAACATTGACTGTCGATAATTTACGCTCCATCCAAATCCAATATAAATTACTACCTACGGTTGCTTTCGTTACCTAGATTGGTTAGAAGCTCGAGTTTTCTTGACACAATCTAAATATTGATGCTATCGTTAAGAACGGCAAGGACGTATAGCTCAGTTGGTTAGAGCGCATCGTTGACATCGATGAGGTCCCCCGTTCGAGTCGGGGTACGTCCATTGGGTTGGAAGGTAAGCACTGGTAAGGCTTTTAGGAATCAAACACATCCTAACAGCCGAATTTTTGCGTTTATATACCTGAAAATAGGGTGCTGTTTTGGTGGGTTTGGTGATTCTGTTGCCCCACGTTTCGCCCCACGTTTTTTATGCACACTGAAGAAAGAGGAAAGAGCCTGATTATCCGATGGAGATTTGAAGGTAAGAAATATCACAAG
>CASBPY010000074.1 GCA_949127675.1 Synechococcales cyanobacterium PMM_0072 | reverse complement strand
CTTATGAACTCGATCGAGTCCGCGCTGATAGTGAAGCCTATCGTCAGAGTAATCGTCGAGCGATTAAGGTGAGTGCAGCGTTTGTACCCTTAATTCGGATGGCTGTTTTATTTAGCTTTACGATGACACTATTGCTCGGCGGACTTGCTGCTGTCAAAGGTGATTTGGGCGTGGGGATCTACAGTATTTTGATCTATCTCACCCAACGTTTATTATGGCCATTGACGCGCTTGGGTGAGACCCTAGATCTCTATCAACGGGGGATGGCTTCAACCAATCGGGTGATGGATTTATTGGATATGCCAGTGGCGATTGATTCTGGTAGTTTAGCTTTGCCACATGTCTATGGTGAGATTGAATTAAAAGATGTGACTTTTGCTTATCCAGATCGGTCTACTGTAGTCAGTAAGCTATCACTAAAAGTCCCCGCTGGACAAACTATTGCGATCGTTGGTGCGACAGGTTCAGGCAAAAGTACTTTAGTAAAACTGTTGCTACGACTATATGAAATTCAGTCAGGAGAGATTACCTTAGATGGTCTAAATATTCAAGATTTACATCTAGCTGACTTGCGAAGATCGATCGGCTTAGTTAGTCAGGATGTGTTTTTATTCCACGGTTCGGTGCGAGAAAATATTGCCTATGGTAGTCCTGATGCAACTCTATCATCAGTAATTGCTGCTGCTAAAATTGCCGAGGCTGATGATTTTATCGATCTATTGCCACAGCAATACGATACGATCGTCGGTGAGAGAGGACAGAAATTATCCGGTGGACAACGCCAACGAATTGCGATCGCTCGTGCGGTATTAAAGAATCCTCCCATCCTGATTCTCGATGAAGCCACATCCGCCGTCGATAATGAAACCGAAGCGGCAATTCAAAGATCTTTAGATAAAATCACTGTAAATAGAACTACAATTGCGATCGCCCATCGACTCTCGACGATCCGCAATGCTCACTGTATTTACGTGATGGATCGAGGGGAATTAGTTGAGGCGGGTACTCATGACGAGTTATTGGCTGTGAATAAAATCTATGCCGGATTATGGAATATCCAACAGAATGCTAGAGTTGAGGCGTAGATTTTGGGCGGACATCAAGCACCGCCCAATTCAGCTTACTTGGGTTAGGTATAATCCGGCATTGCTTCGGCATTGTCTCTCTTCGAGCCGAGTAGATCGAGACTATCAACTTTGATCACAGGGCGAGAACGCTCCGTACCTGTGGCTTTATCGATCCAGGTTTCGACTTCGAGGGAGCCTTTGATGCCGATTTGACTGCCTTTTTTCGCATAGTTTTTAGCAATTTCGCCAGTTTTGCCCCAGATTTTGAGGTTAAACCAATCAGGCTGATCCTGATTTTTGCTGCGGCGATTGACTGCTAGGGTGAGGGTGCAGACGCATTTTCCCGATCCTTCAAACCATTTCAGTTCTGGATCTCCACCAACTCTGCCAACTAGGTGAACGGTGTTAATACTCATAGCAAATAGTAGTTATGTACTTTATCCTTTGATTGTAACTCAAAATTGCGATCGCCGCGATCGGGGTTTTGGCTGATTTTGAGATTTACTTGGTAGCTCTCCAGATTTTAATAGTTCGATCGAGACTAGCGGTAATTAAAAATTTACCATTGATCTGAAAGACGATCGATTTGACAGCACCTTGATGGGCTTGAAAACTATGAGTTAATGCCTTGGTATCGACATCCCAGAGATTCACCATGCCATCGATTGAGCCACTGGCGATCGTTTTACCATCGGGACTAATTGCGACTGCTTGCACGCCATCCTGATGTCCGGTGAGGATATGGGGATTAGATGTGCCCAATTGTCGGATTTGGACAGTTCGATCGCTACTACCACTAATAATTAGTTGTCCATCTTGACTAATTGCTAGGGCATTAATCGACGGTTCATGAGATTGAATTGTTTTGAGCAATTGTTTATTTTCCACATCCCAGAATTGGATCGATCGATCTGCACCTGCACTTATCAATATTTTCCCATTTGGCATGAACTGCATCGCCATGACTGACGCTGGTTGCTCACTGAGAGTTGAGATAATTTTACCTGTATTTGGATTCCACAATCGAATCCGGCGATCTGCGCCACCACTGGCTAATATTTGCCCATCGGGACTGAATTTAACACTATAAATAATTCCGGCATCTTCAGTTAGCTCTCGGAGTGAGTTATGTAATGATTCTCTGCGGCGCAGTTGAACTCGGCGATTTTTATCACCACTAGCAATGTAAGCACAATCGGGACTAATTGCTAATCCATAAATCGCATTATTATTACAGTAAGTACCGATCGGTTGTTGGGGCATGGTTAAGTTCCAAACTGCCACAGTCCCGCCATCATCACCACTAATTAAGTATTGACCATTGGTAGATATATCGATCGTGTTAATTGGTTTATTATGCCAGACGAATGTATAGTCTTCCTGCCAATTGTAAATAGGACTTGGTTTCAATACTGGGGTAGATATTGGAGCCTGGGTAATATTAGATTGTTGAGGATTAATAATTAGAGTGGGTAGACTAATTGTCGGTGGATTAATATTTGGCTGGGGCGGATTGGTGATTGGACTATTTACTTGAAGAGCTTCGATCACCGCTTGAGCAGTTTGGTATCGATCGAGTGGTTTAGGTTGGATTAGTTTATTAATGATTGTGGCTAATTGTGGATCGATCGGAGTAGTTAAATTAGCCTGCCAAATCCAGGTACCTAGATTATCATCAAACAAATTAAAAGGTGAAATTCCAGTTAATAAGTTGAGACATGTTACGCCCAAGCTGTAGAGATCGCTCGAGGAAAAAGATCTGCCCCAGCCTTGTTCTGGAGCCATAAATTCAGGTGTGCCGATCGTCGTGCCTTGGAGTTGTGATTTTTGTTCGTTTCCAATGGCTGCGGTTAGTTT
>CASBPY010000073.1 GCA_949127675.1 Synechococcales cyanobacterium PMM_0072 | reverse complement strand
TTTTTAACCCACAGCTATGTTCCGTCTCATTCCTCTCAGTCTAGTACTGATCAATCTTGGTGGCTTACTCACGCTCATCGGCTTTTTTGCATACGCCATTCAAGATGCCACCTTTAATTTAATTGGCTTTTTCTATGGTATTCCCTTGTTCTTGGGCGGTTTAGCACTCAAATCAGCAGAACTTGAACCAGTTCCTTTTACGGAGTTAACTTCTGCTAGTATTCTGAAATTACGCGATCGATCGGCGACAGATACACTCAATCAAATCCGTAAAGATGTTACCCGCTATCGGTATGGGCAAGAAGCACATTTAGATATCGCCCTAGAAAAATTAGGGTTAGCTCCTAGTGATGACGATCGACCAGTGCTCACTGGAATTAAAGAGTCAGAAATTGGTGGTAATTATGCTCTAACCTTGGACTTCTATTCTCCTTTTATGAAAATTGATGTTTGGCAAGAAAAAAATGAAAAAATCACTAAATTTTTTGGGCCAGGTGTCACGGCACATATTGAATATGATGATGCTTCGGAAGAAATAAATCTGACTTTAATTGCTGATAAGGCTCCTGCTCCAGTTACTTCTCCAGCCTAACAACATACCATTGTAAGTACTCTCCTGGAGCTAGATCCAACTCGCAACTAGTATCGAGTAGATATTGAACTTTAGCATCAACACCACTGATTTGCTGGACATCGATCGGTAGATCTTCAGCAAACTTAATTACAATCTGTTTGAGCTTTTCAAACATTTCTGCTGGCGTAAGTAGTTCTTCTGGTCGATCCGTTTCCAGCACCACATAAGCATCGTTGTTGAACATGAGAGAATCTGACATTATTTTAGGGGGTAGGGGATAGGGACTAGAGTTAAATCAAGATTTATATTTTGACTCTATACTCAGAATAAAAGCTTAATTTAATATTTGTATTTAGTTTGTATTTTCACATCGCTGTCAGTTAATTAAAACTCGATTCTTCTGAACATCTTAATCCCTGTCCCCTATCCCCTATCCCCTAATTCATGAATCCAATTCTCGCACTGAACTACGAACCTGCCTTAGAGTCCCTGGGTGCTGATTACTATGATGATGTCGTAGCTGCCGAATTTTCGCAACAGACTTTACGATTTCGGAATGATGATCTGTTAATTCAGTTGGGATTGGATCCTGTGGGCGTAAAGGATGCCGATTTCACCGAAGCTTTTGGTAAGTTTGTCAGCCCAGATCATCCATTCCTAGCTCTACGCTACCACGGTTATCAATTTGGTGAGTACAATCCAGGCTTAGGCGATGGACGGGGCTTTCTGTATGGACAGGTGCGTGGGGTCGATGGCGAACTGTACGACTTTGGTACCAAAGGTTCGGGGCGAACTCCTTATTCTCGCGGTGGCGATGGGATGTTGACACTCAAGGGTGGTGTGCGGGAGGTTTTAGCAGCGGAAGCCCTGCATCAGATGGGCGTGAGAACTTCACGCTGTCTGAGTATGGTAGAAACAGGTTTGGATCTGTGGCGGGGAGATGAACCATCACCGACTAGATCGGCTGTCATGGTGCGATTTAGTCGATCGCATATCCGATTCGGCACCTTTGAACGATTAAATTATCTCAAGCGCAAGGATTTAATTCAGAAGTTATTAGATCATGTAATTAAATATTATTACAGTCATCTCACTCAGGTTGCTGGAGTCGATCGATATGCTCAATTCTACACTGAATTAGTCCAACGAGTTGCCGAGTTAGTCGCTCAATGGATGGCAGCAGGCTTTTGTCATGCAGTATTAAATACTGATAACATGTCAATTACTGGTGAGAGTTTTGATTATGGCCCTTTTGCCTTTTTGCCTAGTTATAATCCTGACTTTACGGCTGCTTATTTTGATCATTATGGCCGCTATAGTTATGGCAATCAACCAGGTATCTGTAAGCTCAATTTAGAACTACTCCAGCAGCCTTTAGCCGCAATTATCGATCGGGCTGAGATGACTACAGCACTAGCTAAATTTGAGGGTTATTATTTCCCTTATTATAAAAAGCTGATGCTGCAAAAGCTAGGATTTAAGAGTGAAACAACACCAGTCCGCGATGAGTTGTTGGTAGCTACATTGCAATTATTAGTAGATACTCAGGTCGGCTATCATCAATTTTTCTTTGAGGTGAGTCAAGCTTTTAAGCTGCGCTGGGTAAACGATCTTAACGCGATTTTGAATGAAACAGGATTAATGCCCGAAGTGGTGGCAAATTCTGGTTATCAGCAGTGGTTACACCTTTATCATCAAGCTTTGAGTGAATTACCTGAAGCTGAATTAAATTTAGTTGGGAGTACTTTAGATCGATCGAATCCTGCAACTATTTTATTGCGTCCACAAATTGAATCAATTTGGGAGCCAATTACTCAAGAGAATAATTGGGAGCCTTTTTATGATTTATTAGCCAAGATTCGAGCTGGTAAATAGTAAGTATTTAATTCAACCGCTGAGACGCAGAGAGCGCAGAGAGAATATAGATGTCAAATAGTTTTTTAAAGACTGCCTTGATTGTAGGCGGGGGAAAGGGGATTGGATTGGGATTCGTCAGGCAGTTACTTGCTCAAGATGATATCGAGCGTGTTTATGCCACATATCGCCGCGTAGAATCAGCACCAGAACTACTGGCGATCGATGATCCTAAGTTACACTGTTTGCAGATGGATATTACTGATGAATCTCAAATTGCCGGAGTGATTCAATCAATTCAGGCTGAGACAAAGATTATGCACTACGTGATTAATTCAGTAGGTGTATTGCATGAGGGTGAAATGCAGCCAGAGAAAAGTTTACGGCAGATTAATAGTGACCAACTGCTGCGTTATTTTCGGGTAAATAGCGTGGGCGCAATGTTGTTATTCAAGTATGTCCAGCCATTATTGAAGCACGATGATCGATCGGTTATGGCGACTATTTCCGCCAAAGTTGGCAGTATTGGTGACAACGAAATCGGTGGCTGGTATGGCTATCGCGCCTCCAAAGCTGCCTTAAATATGTTTATTCGGACAAGTTCGATCGAGTATAAACGCACCTGTCCCAACGCCATCTTAGTTGCGCTCCATCCAGGTACAACAGATACGAGATTATCCTTACCATTTCAGCGGAATGTCCCACCCGAAAAGCTGTTTTCAGTTGATCGGACAGTATCACAATTATTGACGGTAATTGAAGGTTTGAAACCAACTGATAGTGGAAAATTTGTGAATTGGGATGGTAGTTATCTTCCTTGGTAAATCTTTCTAACAAAGAACAGGAGGTTAAGTTTCCTACCTTAAAAACCAAATTATCAATTACTTAGCAAACATCCAATAACTCCTGATGCCACTCGCCATTACTCGCAATTAGACAGCCCCACTGACTGACATCATCATAATTATAGAGAGGCCAACTACCATCTGAGTGGGTAAATTTACCACCTGCTTCGGTCAAAATTAGTTCTGGTGCCGCGAAATCCCAATCCTTGGGTGCGGACTTACCCGACAGTGATACATAGACATCAGCACGATGTTCGAGGATTGCGGCGATCTTGCAACCGATGCTACCGACTTCTAGCTGTTGCTGGCAAGGCAGCCGTCCTAATAAGCTGACTAGCCCATCGTTGCGATGATTGCGACT
>CASBPY010000072.1 GCA_949127675.1 Synechococcales cyanobacterium PMM_0072 | reverse complement strand
TATGGTGTAGTACTGCTAGCCTCTGCGATCTCGTATACAATCCTCACAACTACCTTGATTGCCCATCATGGTAAAGATTCTCCGCTGGCGATCGCCCTCGGTCGAGATTTCAAGGGTAAAATATCCTTATTATTGTATAGTTTAGCAATTCCACTTTCGTTTGTAAATTCGTGGTTTGCCTGTGGGATATATGCCACTGTTTCTATTATTTGGTTGATCCCCGATCGACGGATTGAAAAGAATTGGATCTCTTGAATGAACTATCCCTAATCGGGGGATCTCACTTTCTTACTTCTTTAGAAAATAAAGTGTTAAGAAGCATTCATAGAGCGGTTCAGCGATCACTGTAAGCATATGCTGTCGCAGCAGAAGACGGATCGCAAGCTTCGAGGCTGTTTTATCTTTCAGAACTTAAAAAAATGGGCTGATCCCATTGATCGGATCTGAGTTGTAGCGAGAAATAAGCTGCCTAGATTGAGATTAGATTGTCCCAATATTGGTCAATCCCAGCACCATCCCAACCCCGATGATATGTCCAAAACTGAACGTAGCTATTAATTCAGGCAATGTGAACTTGGGAGCCAAAGCTGGATTGCCGTTGAGGTAGCTACTCAGCCAGAGAATTGCCAGTGCAACTAAATTACAAACAATCATCACAAAGGCAGTATTAAATCCCCACGGTTCGGTGTGCGGAATAGCTGCAATAATTAGGTTGTTTAACAATGGGTTTTGCCCTAAGACGAAAATTCACATGACAATTATTAACTAATTGAATCGATCAAGTTGATAATTCGTCGGAAGATTTAACAAATTTTGGCAAAATAGATACATTTCTTGATAATTGGGAAGCTAATGCGGATAAAAATTTGTGGAATTACCACGATTGAACAGGGAATGGCAATCGCTCAAATGGGTGCAACGGATCTAGGGTTTATTTGCGTGCCGAGTTCGCCGCGTTATCTGAATTTGACTAAGTTATATCCCTTGATCGCTGGGCTGGGCAGTGTGGCAAATACTGTTGGGGTATTTGCTGACTTTTCGGTGATGACGATCGCCCAAGTAGTAGGATTGACGGAGCTAAATACGGTGCAGTTGCACGGGAATGAATCGATCGAGTTTTGTCAGGAATTACGGGATCTTTTACCCAAAACGGAAATTATTAAGGCGTGGCGAGTACGGGACAATAGCGATTTGGACAAGATCGCTGCTTACAGTGAAGTGGTGGATGGACTGCTGCTAGATGCCTATCATCCCGATGCTTTGGGCGGTACGGGACAAACCCTGGATTGGCAGCAGCTAGAGGCATTTACACCCCCAATCCCGTGGTTATTGGCGGGAGGATTGACTCCTGATAATATCTGTACCGCGTTGAGCCAATTGCAACCAGATGGGATCGATCTGTCCAGTGGAGTAGAAGTCGCTCCAGGTAATAAGGATTTGGCGTTAATTGATCGACTATTTGCCAATTTGAGCCGTAGACTGAGTTAACATAAGGATGGCAGTAATTGAGCGATTTAAGAGTCAAGAGGGGACAGCATGGACAGTAGTAAAACGATCGATGTTAATTTAGCAATCGTTAATCTCAGTAGCTTACGTGCCGAAAGTATAGCTACTATCGATCGACTCCAGGCGACTCTAGACGACGAACTCAGGAGTTATATTGGTGAAATTCAAGATCGATTGAGCAAATCATTTCGCCATTTCCTCCTAGAAAAAGAACAGGAGCGGATGCCGTTCTTACAACGGGTGATGACTTCCCATATTGAAAATATGGAAGATGAACGGGGATTTCCACCGCGTCATCCAGTCCACTGGTTTAAATCTAAATTAGAGTTTAGTTCTACAGGTATTTTGCAGTTTGATTTCCAGAAAGATGCTGAGTCATTTATGGAGTCAGCACTAACGCACATCCAAACTGAGGTAGAGCAACAGTTAACTCAAAGACAAGTAGAGACAATCTCGATCGTTAATCAGCATGTCCAAGCATTGCAGCAAACTTTAGCGACTAAAATTCAACCAGTAACTACGCCAAAACGGATTATTAGTACGGAGTATGTGAATAGCTTTATTCAAACAGAGCGATTGATTCTGAAAACTGTTGGCAGATTTTACTTTGTGAGTATGGGTGCTAGATTTAACCCTAAGCAAGAGTTAATTTATAGCGAAGTTTGTGTTCGTCCAAGTGGGATGTTTGATATTAGTAAAAATGGAGACAAACCAACTCAGTTAAAGTATGCTATTTCCTGCGATCGATTATTAGATGTGGTCAACGAATCGATCGATCGATCCGTCAATCAAATTAAGCAACAAACCCAAGCATATCTCACCGATGAATTGGTGCCACAGATCGATAAATTGTTTGCAGGTTTAACCTAATCCTTATCGCCTAAAACTTGATCCCCATGACCAGTATTCCCTCATCAAATCAGCTACCAGAGAGTATTGAACTCAAACCCAATTATACAATTCCAGCGGTGTTGGTAGCGATCGCCATCCCGATTGCTGCCATTCAATTATGGGTAGGCATTGGCGTGGGGATATTTGGATTGTTTCTGACGATTCAGACTGCAATCATCAAACTCAAATTCACCACAACCGCCTTAGAAGTCTGCCGTGGTAGTAAATTAATTCGCACATTTCCCTATCAAGAATGGGAAACATGGCAGATATTTTGGCAACCAGTACCGATTTTGTTTTACTTTAAAGAAGTCAACAGCATTCACTTTCTGCCGATCATTTTCGATCCACAAGCATTACGTACTTGTCTCGAACATTATTATCCGCTGCCCAAGAACAATTAAATTGCGATATTGTTTCTAAAGCCCACCTAAAGCCTGAATCCCAAATCTATGAACTCTGACGGAACTGTAAATCACCAGCCAGATCGCACGTCGCCTCCGCCTGAACTAGAAATTATTGATGTGCAAGTGGTGACAGAAGTCTCTTCAGTACCAGAGCAACTGGGAGATGTATGGGGCAGTGGCGAGGTTGCCAAACCCCCAATTACCGCAACTCAACCGTCAGAAGTACCTCCATCAGTCGAATCGAGTGCAGATCCTCAATTATCGATCGATGATAACTGGAATACTTTATTAGATGAACTAATTCAAGATTCAGCTCCTGAAATAGAAGTAGAACCAGAGATTTCACAAACCCTAATTGGCAATTCTACCACTGCACCACTATTGCGATTAGAAGCCGAAATCAAAGCCGAAATCACCAAACTCCAAACCACCCAAATTCAACTAGAACAACAAATCATCGATACCCAGACAAGTTTCGGACAAATCATCCAAACTTCCGTCACCGATCTCGAACAACGTCGCCAAAAACTGCAAATCACCGTCGAACAACTTGAACGCCGCCGAGATCGGATTGAGGCGGAAATTAACAAAAGCTTTGCAGGTGCATCCCAAGATATTGCGATCCGACTCCAAGGCTTCAAAGACTATCTGGTGGGGAGTCTCCAAGATTTGGTGATCATCGCCGACGAGATCGAATTTCCCCAGCCACCACCTGCTCAGATTCGGATTCAAACGCCCATCGTTCAAGTTCCAATTCCAAAACCTGCACCCCGAGATCAAAATCCCCAATTTGCCGAACCTGCGTTTAAAAGTACAGCCGGAAAAGTCCGCAGTTCGATCGATCGATATCGCAATGCACCCGACTATTATGCTCCCACTTGGCAACTCCGCCGCACCTTAGAAGCTGTCCATGCCGACAAGGTTTCCGACTGGTTCTTCGCCAAAGATGGACGGGGTGCAGTCCGCACCATGGGCAGCCGCTTACAAAATATCATCATTGCCGCAGCCGCAGTATCTGCACTACGGGAGCTATACGGTGACTATCTCCGCACCCTAGTCCTCGCCAACCTACCCGAACGTCTGGGTGACTGGCGTAGAGGCTTTCAGGACTGTTTGGGGCTATCCAAGACTGATTTTGGTGGCAATGGTGGGATAATTTTATTTGAAGATCCAGAAGCTTTGGTTCAAAAAGTCGATCGAATTGTCGCCAATAAGGAAATGCCGTTAATTATCATCGATAATTCAGAGGGTAAAATCGACTTATCAATTTTGCAATATCCACTCTGGTTAGCATTCGCACCCGATCCCAACCAGCAATTAGATGATTATCGCGAATACCGTTAATTAGTGGATAGTGGATAGTGGATAGTGAATAGTGAATAGTGAATAGTGAATAGTGAATAGTGAATAGTTTTTACATTAGCTCAGAGTAATAATCTATAGGTTAGGTTTCATTCTTTCACGCGACACACCTAGCTAAAAATTTCATTCAAATCCGCACCTACAGATCTGTGTATTCGGAGATTTATTAAAAATAACATGCTAATTAATATTATTATCGCCATAGGTGTTGTTGTGATCGCCTATTTGCTCGGTTCATTTCCAACTGGATATTTAGCTGGAAAATTGCTACAGGGAATCGATATTCGCGAACATGGTTCTGGTTCGACGGGCGCAACGAATGTATTGCGAATATTGGGTAAAGTGCCAGGATCGATCGTGTTATTCCTAGACGCATTAAAAGGTGCATTAGCAGTAACAATTGCTCATACGATCTTCACGCAAAATCTATTTCCAACACTACCCATTGAGTGGCAAGATTATCTAGTACCACTAGCTGCTGCTGGCGCGATTTTAGGACATAGTAAATCAATCTGGTTAAACTTTAGTGGTGGTAAATCTGTCGCTACCAGTGTTGGTGTTTTACTAGCGATGTCGTGGCAAGTTGGATTAGCAACTATGCTAGTCTTTAGTGTGGCGATTGCCATTAGTAGGATTGTCTCAGTGAGTTCGATCGCCGGAGCAGCTTCGGCTACAATTTGGATGCTAGTATTCAATCGACCGCTACCATCTGTTATATTTGCGATCGTTGGTGGTATTTACGTGATCTGGCGACATAGTGCCAATATCCAAAGAGTGATCGCTGGTACTGAGCCAAAATTAGGTCAGAAACTAGAATCAACTACTTAGGTTTAAGATTTAGGATTTAGATTTTAGGCATTATGAGAAATTCATGGAAAGGTGGAAGTATTTAATCTTTGCTGTGTGGATATGTTGCTTATTGATTGTTGGTAGCAATCGTGGAGAGGCTATTACTGAAAGTTTATCTTTAGCTCAGTTCAATTCAAGTCAATGGACAGAATTACCGCTAAAAACCAAAGCAGATAAATCTAGACCGATCGATCTAGATTTTACTTATGCAACTACCAATAATTTTGTTAATACAAAACTCTATCCCTGTCCGCGCTGTTTTCTCCGCACCGATATCGCAACAGCTATCCAAACAGCCCATCAGCAATTACAACAGCAAGGCTATGGCGGATTGAGACTATTTGATTGTTATCGTCCCCAACCGATCCAACAAAAAATGTGGGCGATCAAACCAGATGTGCGATATGTCGCAAATCCACTCAAAGGTTCGGATCATAATCGCGGGATTGCGGTGGATTTAACAATTATCGATCGCAATGGTAATCCCCTAAACATGGGTACCGCATTTGATGAATTTAGCCCTAAATCTCATCATACTTATCTCGAATTATTGCCTGAAGTATTGAAGAATCGATCGCTATTGAAGCAAACAATGGCATCTGTTGGACTTCATCATATCGATACCGAATGGTGGCAC
>CASBPY010000071.1 GCA_949127675.1 Synechococcales cyanobacterium PMM_0072 | reverse complement strand
GTGTAACCCAGGGCACCGAGACCACGGGGAACGATCGAAATTTTCTCAACTTTACCGCGTCCAGTCATCAACGCACCGACAAGGGCGTGTCCGACTTCATGATAGGCGACAGTTTGCCGCTCGATCGGATTCAACACCCGCGAACGTTTTTCTAGTCCGACTAATACTCGCTCAAATGCGACCTCAAAGTCAGCCATTAACACCGCTTGACGGTTATTTCGGGCTGCCATCAGCGCGGCTTCATTGACCAGATTTGCCAAATCCGCACCTGTCAAACCAGAAGTGCGGGTTGCTAATAATTCCAGATCCACATCCTCGCCCAACTTCACCTTATTGGCATGGACAGTCAGAATCTGCGCTCTACCCGATCGATCTGGGCGGTCAACCACTACTTGGCGATCAAATCGACCTGGACGACGTAAAGCTGGATCGAGGACTTCAGGGCGATTGGTGGCGGCAATCAGGATTACTCCGGTATTGCCATCAAAGCCATCCATCTCCGTGAGTAACTGATTGAGGGTTTGTTCCCGCTCATCGTTGCCCCCATTGGGATTCATACCATTACCACGGGATTTGCCGATCGCATCTAGCTCATCGATAAATATAATACAAGGAGCTTGACGCTTGGCTTTGTCAAATAAATCCCGAACTCGCGACGCACCCACGCCGACAAACATTTCCACAAATTCTGAGCCAGACATACTAAAGAATGGCACCTCAGCTTCACCCGCAACTGCTTTGGCGAGGAGAGTTTTGCCCGTACCTGGAGGGCCGACTAGTAATACACCCTTAGGAATTTTGGCTCCGAGGCGGGTATACTTATCGCTATTTTTGAGAAAATCGACAACTTCTTGGAGTTCTTGCTTGGCTTCATCGACACCAGCAACATCAGCAAATTTAACTCCAGTTTTTCCTTGGGAATATGTTCGCGCTTTACTCTTGCCAACACCCATAACTCCGCCACCACTACTTTCGGTATATTTGAGTAGCAAAGCACCAGCACCAACAGCAACTAATGGTGGTAAAACAACGGCAAGCAATGTGCCTAGCCAGGAATCAGATAGTGGATTTTGGACAGTATATTCTACGCCATTTGCAGTTAGTAAATCTGGCAAACTTTCAGCAAGTAGGTCTGGGGTTGTAAAATAAGTTTCTGTGCTATTCTCGCTACCAACTGTATACTCAATCCGGTTAGGGCTAATTGTTACCTTTGTGACTCGCTTGGTTTTAACTGCTGCTAGAAAATCACCGTAAGCCTGTTGGGAAATAGTTGCCATCGTTTTATAAATAAAAGAGTAGATGGAGCGTAATGCCAAATCCAGATAACAGTTAAGCGTTCGCTTTAGCTCGGCTTTTGCTGGTACTTTGATATTAGATGATCGACTCAACTAACATAAGTCGTGGTGCTACTCTAAATCTGGCGGTAAACCACACTACTAAGGCTAATTAAGAATTAGCTTAAAAATATAGATTAGCTACTGTGAGATCTAATTATTCCGACTATTTAGGAACATTAACTAGTAGATTTGAACACGAAGCATGAGTGCTACGGATTGATGCTACTGAGAGAAATTCAAGGATTGCGATGTTTCGGACAAAGCAGAGCAAGGTAGTGACTTTATTTCAATTGGTCAATACTAGGTCTTCCTAAAATCTAATTATTGAGATAATATATCAATAAGTATTGAAGCAAATTTTAGAAACCAGTAAAAATTGATGAATAATAAACTCAAACTTGGGATCGGCGTTTTTTCAACCATTCTAGCTGGTGTAGCAGCAGTAAATATTCAACCAATTGCCACCCAGATCGCGCAGGTAGTCAAGACATCTCCGGTGATCGCCCAAGCACAACCGCTCAAAATCGTTTTTCCCACTAGATCGGGCACAACTGACTTACAAACTAAAGCAAAAGCTGTAACTGAATTCTTGAGTAAGGAACTGCAACAACCCGTGGAAGCTGTGTTCGGGGATGACACCGCTGCCGTCGAAGCATTGCGGGCTAATCGCGCTGACGTGGCGTTCCTCAGTAGCCGTCCCGCCCTCAAAGCCGAACAACTCGCCAACGCCCGTCTATATCTAGCCGAAGTTCGATCAAATTATTCTGGAGGGCACACTTACAAATCAATTTTTGTAGTTGCTAAAGATAGTCAACTTAAATCGGGTCAAGGACTCAACACCCTCAGCCAATTAAAAGGTAAGAAAATTGTATTTACTTCGGCGACATCTGGATCGGGGTTTATTTTTCCCGTGGCGGCATTAGTTCAACAAAAATTAGTACCCGATCGTGATAGATTAGGTGGTTTCTTTGGTCAAGTAGCCTATGGTGGCGGCTATGATAAAGCTCTTCAAGCTGTGTTAAAAGGGCAATCAGATGTTGCCGCAGTCTCTGAATATACCCTCGGTGCGCCCTATATTACTCCGGCTGAAGCTAGTACCCTGCGAGTGCTGTATAGCATCTCTGGCGTACCTGCACATGGGATTTCGATCGATGATGATGTTCCGGTAGCCACTAGAAAGAAGCTGATTGCTGCCATGCTGAAATTAAATCAGCCAGCAAATAATCAATTACTGAGATCGCTGTATAATTCCACAAAACTGGTTGCAGTCGATCATGATAAACACCTAGCACCGATTCGGCTTGCGCTTCAACGCGCCGGAATGCAACCATAACAACACCGCCGATTGGCGCGGGAGTAAGGTGACAGAATTAGTTGTCTTACTCCCTCAGTGATAAAATTGACCACGGGTGTTTGAGGATTAATTTTGAGTATGGTAGAAATTAAGTGAGCGAAATAGATCGAGACAGCTTGTCACCAGCGATTGTTTGTCACCAGGTAGTTAGTCAGGCAAAAATCACAAATCGCCCAGTGTTAGATGGGATTAATTGTGAGATTAAACGCGGTGAATTTGTCGCTATTCTGGGCTTAAATGGTGCGGGCAAATCTAGTTTACTGCGATCGATGGCAGGATTATTACCACTGAAATCGGGACAGATCTTGGTTAACAATGTTAGTGTTACCCCTGATACTCTTAAACAAGCCCGTCAACCCCTGGCAATGTTATTTCAGGGTGGAGGACTAATTCCCCAGCTTTCTGCCCTTGATAACGTTCTCTGTGGCAGATTGAGCGCGTTTTCAGGTTGGCAAACTTTGCAAGGATTTCCACAACGGGAACGACGGATGGGATTGGAACTACTCGATCGATTGGGGATGGCTGAATTTGCCAATCAACCCACTCGTCAACTAAGTGGGGGACAACAACAACGAGTTGCGATTGCCAGAGCATTGATCAAATCGCCCCAAATTTTACTCGCCGATGAACCAGTTACTGGTTTGGACATTCTGGCAATTCAACAGGTGATGCAAATCTTAGCGGATTTGCATCGCTCTGGCATGACGATTGTAACTGTGTTGCACGATCTCGGATTAGCGACTACCTATGCTCAGACTGGAATAATTGTCGATCAGGGTCGAGTCGCTTATCATGGCCCTAGCCAGAATTTGGGTCAAGAATTCGACCAACTTTGCGATAAGGTAGATCATCAACTAATTAAATATTAATTCCTTGGCAGTCATCAGATCTAAATCGGCAATCAGAATATTAGTATTCCTAGCAGTTGTGGGAATATACAGTTGGGCATGGACTGGTTTACAAATCGATTTTAAATCATTGCAAAATAGTGGTGGTTACATTGCCGATTTTATTTCCCGTTTATTTCCGCCAGATTTATCAATTCTAGATGTCGCTTGGATCAAATTATTAGAAACAATCCAAATGTCCCTGTGGGGCACAACCATTGGTGCAGTTATATCACTACCGATTTCGATCTTGTCCGCGAGTAATTTAGCCCCCTGGTGGGTACGGTGGTTTGCTAATTTCGTCCAAAATGTTGTTCGATCAATCCCATCGATTATTTTGGGCTTAATCTTTGTCGCCGCCACTGGCTTGGGCGCGCCAGCAGGCACCCTTGCACTGGGGATTTATACAATTGGTTATCTAGGTAAATTTTATCAAACAGCGATCGAGTCTGTCGATCTTTATTCCCTCGAAGCTCTCCAAGTCAGTGGTGCTTCTTGGTTCCAAATTGCTCAGTATGGAGTCATGCCCCAAATCATGCCATCACTCTGGGGCTATACCCTATACATGTTTGAATACAATATCCGCGCCGCCTCCGTCTTGGGAGTTGTCGGTGCAGGGGGAATCGGCTTTGAACTAGTCAATTATATTCGGGGATTTGAATATAATAAAGCCACAACCATGATGTTAGTCTTACTTGTAGTTGTAACCGCGATCGACATTATCAGTAGCCAATTACGCCGTCGTCTAGAGCAACAATAACTAGAATTTTAAAGTTAGTTGAGTATGTTGATGCAAATATTTGTTAGCTGAAAACTATCCATCCTACTGAGTATCTGTTTACCTGAGGCTCAAAGCTCAAAGCCCAACTAGCTTGCATAAGTAACGCTTGCCGCAACTTCATTCAACCAGGCATCTTGACTGATGGCATAGGCAATCCCAATCCCAGCAAAGGCATTTGCGACAAAACTTTTTTCAGTAGATTTGTAATTGATATGGTTAGCGATCGACCAAATAAATACCGAAAATCCAAATACAATTAATAATGTGATTGTAAATGTAAGTGCCAAAATCTGGCTATCACCTTGATCGGCATTTGCAACCCAGATTTTTGACCAGTGAGACGCAATTTTCCAGACAAAAACTCGACTAGCTGTGCAGATATATGCACCACTAAAGTAAGCAATAATTCCAGGGATGTATTCGAGAGAATTGGGTTTAGACATGAGGATTCGAGGAGATAGTCACAGTCAGTAGCTAAACAACAAGCAAAAAATAATCGCTAATTTTACTTATCTGCTAGTATGCCCAATTTACTCGCGACTATCGCCATCGATCGCGTTCTAGATCATAAATGGCTTTTTCCCAATGCCAATCAGCAGATTTATCTGGATAGCGGAGTCGAGATTGTTGAATCAATCGATGAGCTGTTTTATGTTTACCACCCAAAAGTTTGATTAGTTTACGTTCTAGTTGTGGCTGCTGCGGCCGAAACTGGCGATTGATATTACTTCGTCCACCCAGCCTGATTTGATCCCGTTGTAGCCAAGCGAGAAATAATAAACACAACCCGACTAAGATCGCAGCACCAGCCATAAATTAAATTTTGATGTTTAAGATTAAGTACCAATGCCAGATCTAATTTAACTGAATAACTCAGTATTTTCAATCCGTAAAAATACTGAGTTCTTGATTAAGGCTTCTTCAACAACTATCAATTATCAACTATCAAATTACTTATTGTTCCAAATATTTTGCCAAAATGGACTATTAGCATCAGATTTAGGTGGAGCCGTTGGAAAGTTGATCTTGCGGTTAATCTCGCGAATACTCCAGCCAGTTAGATTAGCTAGATTACTAGCTTCCTTC
>CASBPY010000070.1 GCA_949127675.1 Synechococcales cyanobacterium PMM_0072 | reverse complement strand
GATCACCTAGTTTGAGGCTCTGTTATTGAGAATATGATTTGATCGATATTTAATAATGTTTGTCCAAAAGTATACCTAGAGACGATCTCGCTCAAACTTTTTAGACCTGAATCCTTACGTTCTGTTTCATCTTTTAGAGTTAGTGAACAGCGATAACATAGTCCATAAACAGAATCTTTAAGTGGTTCGACTGTCTTTATTATCTGTTGTAAGTGTGGATTCATTTTTTGCATTTTTTGAGCTGACAACACCTATTTTCTCCATATAACTAATCATTACATGGAAACTTTCCATCGCACAGCCCAACGCCACTCCCTTACCAAATCCAGATTTCGCCACCTGCACTACTAAAAAACAGCCCCAGAGATGTCACAATAAGGGTTTGGAGTCGCACTCCACCAGCCCACTTGCCAAAGCGAAGACTTATGACAACCCCATCCGCTAAAATCGTCTACACCTTTACCGATGAAGCTCCGGCTTTGGCAACCTACTCATTTTTACCGATCGTCCAAGCCTTTACCAAAGCTGCTAATATCTCGATCGAGACTGCCGATATCTCCCTCGCTGGGCGGATGATTGCCACTTTTCCAGAATATTTGACCCCAGCACAAAGACAACCAGATGCCCTCGCGCTCTTGGGCGAACTGGCGAAAACACCAGCGGCGAATATTATTAAGCTACCGAATATTAGTGCTTCGGTGCCCCAATTGATGGCGGCGATTCAGGAATTACAGGCGCAGGGATACGATCTGCCCGATTATCCCGCCCAACCGCAGAATGACGCGGAAGCAGCGATTAAGGCGCGGTATGGGAAGGTGTTGGGAAGTGCGGTAAATCCGGTGTTGCGGGAGGGAAATTCCGACAGGCGGGTAGCCGCAGCAGTGAAGAAATACGCCCAAAAGCATCCCCACAGAGTCGGCGCATGGGCGGCTGATTCTAAAACTCATGTCGCGCACATGGATGGTGGCGATTTTTATGGGAGTGAGCGATCGGTAGTAATTAAAGATGCGGGAGATCTGAAGATTGAATTAGTCGCGGCGGATGGTGCGGTGACGGTGTTAAAGGAAAAAACGACGGTAACAGCGGGGGAAGTTATCGATGCAGCGGTGATGAGTGTCAAGGCGTTGCGGGCGTTTTACGACAAGGAGATTAATGCAGCCAAGGGGTCAAATATTCTGCTCTCGCTCCACGTCAAAGCGACGATGATGAAAGTATCCGATCCGATTTTATTCGGTCATGCGGTGACGGTTTATTATGGCGATGTGTTTGCTAAATATGCCGATACATTCGATCGATTGGGTGTGAATCCGAATAACGGAATTGGCGATGTTTATGCCAAGATTCAGAGTTTACCGGAAGTAGAACGCAAGGCGATCGAATCCGATCTTCACAACATATATAGTCACCGCCCGCAACTGGCGATGGTAAATTCCGATAAGGGGATTACCAACCTCCATGTACCCAGCGACGTGATTATCGATGCGTCGATGGCGGCGGCGATTCGCACAAGCGGTAAAATGTGGGGCGCGGATGGACAAGCGCATGATACCAAAGCAATGATACCCGATCGCTGTTATGCGACAATCTATCAAGCCTGTATCGAATTCTGTCAACAGCATGGAGCCTTCGACGTTACCACGATGGGCAACGTCGCCAACGTGGGCTTAATGGCGCAGAAAGCCGAGGAATATGGCTCTCATGACAAAACCTTTGAAATCCCAATTGATGGCGTGGTGCGCGTTGTGGATGCCACTGGAGCGACATTAATTGAACACCCAGTCGATCGCGGCGATATCTGGCGGATGTGTCAGACGAAGGATTTACCGATTCAAGATTGGGTGAAACTAGCGGTAAATCGCGCCAGAGCCACAGGTTGCCCAACAATTTTCTGGCTGGATCAAGATCGCGATCACGATGCAAATCTGATTGCTAAGGTGAATAAGTATTTAGCCCACCACGACACCACCGGATTAGATATTCAAATCCTCGCTCCAGTTGCGGCAATGCGATTTACTTGCGAACAAATTAAACAGGGTAAAAATGTCATCTCCGTCACTGGAAACGTGTTGCGGGATTATCTGACAGATTTATTCCCGATCCTCGAACTGGGTACGAGTGCTAAAATGCTGTCGATCGTCCCCCTACTCGCAGGTGGTGGCTTATTCGAGACAGGTGCAGGCGGCTCGGCTCCCAAACACGTCCAACAATTTCTAGCAGAAGGACATCTGCGCTGGGATTCCCTGGGCGAATTCTTGGCTCTGGCGGTAGCATTGGAAGATTTAGGACAAAAGACAAATAATCCCGACGCGCTGATATTGGCAGAAACACTCGACAAGGCGAATGGGATGTATTTAGATCATGCTAAATCCCCTTCATCAAAAGTCCACGAATTAGACAATCGTGGCAGTCATTTCTATCTAACAATGTATTGGGCACAAGCTCTATCTGAGCAATCTAAAAATTCCGAACTTCAAGCCAAGTTTGCAAAGTTGGCAGGGCAATTACAAGAGAATGAAGAGGCGATTTTAACTGAGTTAAATGCAGCGCAGGGGCAAGCGGTGGATATTGGGGGTTATTATCATCCTGACAGGGAGAAGGCGATTGGGGCAATGCGTCCTAGTGGGGTTTTTGGTGATTCGATCGCTTCTTTGTGCTAATGTCGCCAGGGTTTTACCACCAGATTTTGTCATTACATTGTCAGACTTTGATGATAGAATAGACTTAACACAGGAGAAAATCATGTCAACTACCGTAAACCGTTCCGAAAAATTGGACTTACGCCTGACACCACTTGCCAAACAAAAGCTAAAAAGTGCCGCAGCAGCAGCGAACCGTAGTGTTAGTGACTTCGTGCTAGAAAGTGCCTTGGCGCGTGCAGACGAAACCCTGGCAGATCGGCAGCATTTTGGACTAGATAGCGAACAGTGGACGGCTTTCATGGCGGCTCTCGACGCGCCACCTCGTCATCATGCAAGGATGGAACGTCTACTGAACGAACCTAGTATCTTTGGAAACTGCGCGTCAGCTCACGACGAACGGAATGCTTCAGTATGACGGTGTTCAGGATTGATAAGCTGACAAAGCAACACGCTGTCGATGATTTTGAATGTGGTGAGGATGCCCTGAATCTCTTCCTGTCCCGATTTGCTTTGCCGAACCAGCAAGCTAGCGCATCACAAACGTATATCGGTTTGGCTGACGACGCAATTGTTGGGTTCTATACGCTGGTGGTTAGTGAAGTCTCATATGATGATGCGCCAGAGCGTTTGAAAAAAGGACTAGCCCGTCATCCAGTGCCACTGATGCTACTGGCGCGGCTGGCTGTTAGCCAAGCATGGCAGGGCAAAGGAATCGGATCGGGATTGCTAAAAGATGCGATGCTACGCACGTTACAGGCAGCCGAAATTGGCGGTATTCGTGCGATGGCTGCTCATGCAAAGAATGATGCTGCTTGCGCTTTTTACGAACATTTCGGCTTCATTCCGTCACCGACAGATCCACTCCATCTCTTTGTTTTGACAAAAGACTTGCAACGGATTATCGTTCAATGACTTCGATTACAAGTCGATCTAGGTTAGCCGTTTTTTCAGCAAAGTACCCGACACATTTTTTGGATAAATTCGGATGGGATAAAGGGTTCCCACTCAACAATTGAGTTCGAGTTAGGCGATCGAGTGCGGTTTTTGGTGATTCGATCGCATCTTTGATTTAGATCTGTAGGGGCACGGCTTTATGCCCGCCCTGCATCAATATTCATGATTCATAATTTTCACCTCAAAAGAAAGAGAGCCTCTTCAATTCGGTCGATTCTTTCCCATAGCTTCTCTACTGGGTGCTTCTCGGTAATAATTGCACGAGCGGGATGGGCAACTGCATTTCTCAAGTCATTCAGCGAACCCAAACATCGAGTAAAATACGTCCCACTGCTGTATCCCAATTGCTCATACAATTTATTTTTGCTGATGATATCAATCAAATCGGTGAGATACAAATATTCTACGAAGGGTACATCAATACCTGTATTTTTAGCTTCTTGGTAGCGTTTCTTCACATCTTTATGTTTCTCCTTTTCTTCTTTCCAAAATGTCATCCTCAATAACTCATCTTCAGATATATGTGTAGTAATGAATTTACCCAGACAGACTTCAAGCTCACTCAACAAACTAAAAAGGTACACTTTTACTTGCCGACAATTCAGGTTGACAACGGAAATTAGTCCCACAATGCAACGTTCGTTTTGCAAGAAATAAAAATTGCGTGACTCTAACACAAATCCTTTTATGACATCACGAATATTCGTGTGAAAGGGAATCACATCTTTATGAGTAATAGTTTTCAGATATATCTCCGAATAGTCGCTCCATTTTTTCGTATGAAAGTATTTCTTGACTACCGTGTTATTAACAACTGGTAAAATATCAAAGTATTGCTGATGCATAATCGCTTTTGCTTGTTCATCAGTAGCATCACTCTCTTCAATGTATTTCCATCTTGTCTGACTGATGCCAACGACTGCCGCATTAATGTCAACGACTCCTTCTCTTGAAAAATGTGCTTCTTCGTGTGGAGAGATAATCATGATCTAATTTGTTTTGATATTATCTTATTAAACCCAAAAATTATAAAGTAATTAACTACTATTAGGCTAAATATCGACTATTGTAGTGGTTTTACTCTGGTAAGGTACAGATTAGAGTCTCAAACCTATGCCGAGCAATATTCAGCAATGTCCATCTGTACAATCGATCGCCCAAACAGCAAGCCGTGTCAATTTCGATCGAGCCGTACAAATCACCTTGTTAAGCTAGAGATCGAGCAGCTAATAGATCGATCTCTGACGCTGCAAATAGTACAGTTGACTTTGCTAAGATAGAGATTAACCGCAGCATGATCGAGAAAGTCAACCCTATGACCCCACAACAGATCGAACAATCTCCACAACAGCTTGAAGCAAGAGTTGCAACCTTAGAAACAGAGCTAACCCAAGTCAAACAGATCCTATCTGGAGTTGTGCAGAAAGAAGAACCTTGGTGGCTGAAAGTAGCAGGTAGCTGTGAAAATGACCCCACCTTTGATAATGCAGTTCGCTATGGACAAGAATGGCGCAAGTCTGCTGAATAGGTCATGACATCTACCCATGTATATTCTCGATACCGATCATCTCAGCCTGATTCAGCGCAACGGACAAGAAGGCAAGCGAATCTTGACCAGACTAGCAACCATTGCAGATCTGAGCATTGCAGTTACGGTTATTACCTACGAAGAGCAAGTTAGAGGAAGATTAGCAGTTTTAGCTAAAGCCAAAACTCTCGAAGCACAAGTCATCGGATATCAAAGATTGGAACAGCTCATCGCAGATTATCAATCGATCTTAATTGTTCCGTTTAGTAATGTAGCCGCACTAGAACATCAACGTTTACGCAAAGCCTATCCTCGATTGGGAAATATGGATCTCAAAATCGCTGCAATTTCTATAACTATCAATGCAATTCTACTTACTCGCAACACCTCGGATTTTGGAAAAATAGTAGAGTTGCGAATCGAAGACTGGTCAACAACATAGCCGATATTTTACCCATTGAGATTGTACCGTACAAATCACCTTGTTAAGCTAGAGATCGAGTAGCTAATAGATCGATCGCAGGGTTCTGAATTTTCCAACCATAGCAAGCCTTTAGACCACTCGATTACCTCTGGCACGCTAGGCGATCGTTTCTGGTGGGATACTTGATCGAGTAGATGACAATCTGTGCGAATCTCAATCCTCACTAAACATCTCCACCAATATACTTAAAACCACCTTCTGTTCATTGAGATCGATCATGCCCAGTTTTTTGACCAGTCTAGTTTTGTCTACCGTGCGAATTTGGTCTAACACAATTAGCCCATCTTTACCTTCAAAATTAACTGAAACTCGACTAGGATAAAGCTTCCCTTTTGTCGTCATCGGCGCAACGATCGCAGTTGCCAAGTGTAGATTCATCTCATCAGGCGAAATTACCACGCAAGGGCGTGTTTTTTTAATCTCACTTCCTACCGTGGGATCTAAAATCACCAAGAAAACATCAAACCTAGCTACTACCATTCCCATTCTTGTTCATCCCAAGCCGTAACAGTAAAATCATCCAGTGGCAGATCGTCAGTAGTTGCGGCAAATGCTTCGCTCCAGCCACCACGAACCAGATCGGCAGGGACGATCGAAATTTGACCATCTCGAACTTCGATTTTGACATTTTCCTTAATCCCGCTTTGCTCCAGCAGCAGTTTAGGAATTCTGATTCCTTGAGAATTGCCAATCTTGATTACTCGCCCATTGATAACTGTAGCCATGTATTTACAGGTAAAGTAATTACATTATAGCCACAAAGGCTAATTTAGCGCAAAATGATTGGAAGCGTATTATGCTGTGCGAATAGTACAAATCATCTTATTAGGCTAGAGATCGAGCCGCGAATAGATCGATTGTAGGATTCGGGATTTTCCAGTTATCCCAAGCCTCTCGACTACTCGCCATCAACTGGCTCGAATGGCGTTTCCAAAAGTAGCTGATAGAACCCAAGATTGAGCCAACGCCCAAATTTGAAGCCTGCGTGATTGATTGTGCCTGCGTGTGTGAAGCCGAGCTGTTGGTGCAGGGCGATGCTGCTGGTATTTGTCATATCGATACCGCCAATCATGGTGTGATATTGCTGCTCAGTTGCAGCGAGGATCAGTTGCTGCATTAGTGCCAAACCAATGCCCTTGCGACGGTGGTTTGGATGAATGTAAACTGAATGTTCGATCGAGTATTTGTAGGCTGGCCAATTTCTAAACGTACCATAGCTGGCAAATCCTAACAGTTGATTAGATCGATCGATTGCCCCAATCACCGGAAAGTTGCCAATTTCTTTCGTTTTAAACCAATTCACCATACTTTCAGGCTCGCGGGGGTGATAATCATACAGTGCGGTTGAATTGACGATCGCCTCATTAAAGATGTCTAAAATAGCATCAGCATGGTCTGGATATGTACATTTGATGAACTCCAATAAATCCTCCTGTGGCTAATCACAAAGTCCGTAAATCTTGCATCTGAACCCCAATAACACCTAGAATTTCAGCTAGAGCTATTTTAATTCCTGACCTGATGAAACTAACATTTATTATCGACCCGATCGGCAAATTAGATCCTACTCACGATACTAGTGTGGCATTGATGGAAGCGGCCGATCGACTCGGACATCAGGTCTGGATTACCCAAGCTGAGAAATTGAGTGTGGTGGGCGGGGAAGCTTGGGCATTTGTGCAGCAAGTAAAGCTCGTGCCTGTTCAGCTTCAGGATGGTCGCTGGGTGGCTCCAGCAGACTGGTATCAGCTCGGAAATGTGGAATTTCAGCCCCTGGGTGAAATGGATGCCGTGTTCATGCGGACAGACCCACCTGCGGATGTGGCTTATTTCTATGCTACCTATATTCTCGATTGTCTCGATCCAGCCCAAACTTTGGTGGTAAATAGCCCGTCTGGACTCCGCAATGCTAATGAGAAAATGTTCGCACTCCAATTTGCTCAGTGGATGACCGAAACGATCGTGTCGCGAGATAAGGTGGTGATTCGACAGTTTGTGGAAACTCACGGAGCCGCAGTCTTGAAGCCACTTGGTGGTAAGGGCGGGGAGGGGATTCTATTTCTCACTCCTGACGATCGCAATTTCAATTCGCTAATTGAAGTTAGCACTGGACAAGCGCGGGAACCATTGATGATTCAGAAGTTTCTCCCTGCGGCAAAAGATGGAGATAAACGAATTATTTTGATTGATGGCAAACCACTTGGTGCTGTGAATCGAATCCCGACAGGGAAGGAGTTTCGGGGGAATATGGCAGTGGGTGGACGCAGTGAAAAGGTCGATATTACCGATCGAGAATATCAGATGTGTGCTGAGATTGCGCCGAAGTTACAAGCCGCTGGTTTATATTTTGTTGGGATTGATG
>CASBPY010000069.1 GCA_949127675.1 Synechococcales cyanobacterium PMM_0072 | reverse complement strand
GAATAGTCGAGGGCATTGACCCCAATGTAAACTCGATTTGCAGAGATCGCTTCCGCATAAGCGAGGGCAAAACTCAAAAAGATCGTATTGCGGGCGGGAACATAGGTAACGGGAATAGATTCTGACATTGCAGAGAGTTCGCGATCTTGGGGTAGAGAAATCTGACTATCAGTCAGGGCAGAACCACCCCACAAGCTGAGATCGAAGCTCACCACCTGATGGGCAATCACTCCAGATGCTGTGGCGATCGTCTTTGCCGCCACCAATTCACGGCGATGACGTTGTTGATAATCAAAAGAAAGGGCATAGCAATCGTAACCTTCACTTTTGGCCAGATACAATACCGTCGAGGAATCTAAACCACCTGAGAGGAGAATAACTGCTTTCACAACGGTTAAAGGGTGAAGGATCTAAGGAAAAATAGTTAGCTTCTATTCTAACTTTTCTGGTTTAGCGTTGATCTAGCAATTCTACATCAGTAGATTGACTAAGATTTACACCACAAATTCTCCAAATCGGCAAAAACTAATCTTTAGGAACATAAACAAAACTTTTTGGTTCTTTACAATCATGATGCCGTGATAGTATCGAAATTATCGCAGTAGTGGAGGAGTAGATTTTAGAGTGAGAAATAGTATGTCAACCAGAAAATCAGACACAAGCATTCAGTCGAGTTCACCTCAGCCGCTGAGAGTAGGACTAATCGGGATCGGCAATATGGGACAACACCATGCACGAGTATTGAGCCTGCTCAAGAATGTCAAACTGGTTGGCATCGCCGATGTAAATGTCGAACAGGGTTTGGAAACTGCCAGTAAGTACAAAGCTAGATTTTATGAAGACTATCGCGATCTGATCTCACAAGTTGATGCTGTCTGTATTGCTGTTCCCACTAGGCTGCATTACGAGGTGGGGATCGCTTGTTTGCAAGCCGGAATTCATGTACTAATTGAAAAACCGATCGCTGCGACCATTGCTGAAGCTGAAGCTCTCGTCAACGCTGCTGCCGAGTCTCAGTGTATCCTCCAAGTCGGACACATCGAACGCTTCAACCCCGTCTTCCAGGAACTCAGCCAAGTTCTCAAAACAGAGAAAGTCCTAGCTCTTGAAGCCCACCGGATGAGTCCTTATTCCAATCGGGCAAACGATGTTTCCGTCGTCCTTGATTTGATGATCCACGACATTGATCTGCTGATGGAACTAGCTGGCGCGCCAGTAGTTGGCTTGACAGCCAGCGGAAGTAGATGCCCTGAATCCAAGTATCTTGACTATGTGACAGCCACCCTTGGCTTTGCCAATGGTGTTGTCGCTACTCTGACAGCTAGCAAAGTCACCCACCGCAAAACTCGCCTGATTGCCGCTCATTGCCGTCAATCACTAACCGAAGCCAATTTCCTCAGCAACGAAATATCAATCCACCGCCACAACGCCGATCTACTGAATGAGTATCACCAAGGTTTATACCGTCAGGATGGCTTAATTGAGAAAGTTTATGTCAAAAATGTTGAGCCATTGTACGCAGAGCTAGAGCATTTTGTCAACTGTGTTAGGTGCGGTAATGAGCCTTCTGTTGGTGGAGAACAGGCTCTTAAAGCCTTACGCCTAGCTACATTGATCGAACAAATGGCATTGGATGGTAAGGTCTGGAAATTACCTGAGCGCGATCGAGCTGAATTGGTAACTAGCAAGTAATTTCAGCCCTTGCCTCAATCGTAAAATGTAGATAATGTCTTGAGAAGTAGGACATTATCTACATTTTTGTATGGATCAAATCAAGGCAAAACTAAAACAGATTTGGGGGTATGATGATCTTCGATCCCCCCAAGGTGAAATTATCCAATGCTTGCTCGAAGATCGGGATGCCCTGATTATCATGCCGACGGGTGGTGGTAAATCTCTGTGCTTCCAACTACCAGCATTATTAAGTACCGGAGTTACTTTAGTAGTCTCACCCTTAGTCGCCTTGATGGAAAATCAAGTGCAGGAACTTACCGAAAAAGGATTAGCCGCTGGATTACTCCACAGCGAAATCCCCGTAGCCAAGCGCAAACAGACACTTCAAGCTTTAGAACAGCAGCAGCTCAAACTACTCTATCTCTCCCCCGAAACCCTACTCACTACACCAGTTTGGTCGAGATTATGTGCTCCCGAACTGAAGATCGATCGAATTATCCTCGATGAAGCCCATTGTCTCGTCCACTGGGGCGAAACATTCCGTCCCAGTTATCGCCGCTTAGGAGCTATTCGCGCCACCTTAATTCAACATAAGCCACTTGGTACCAAAATCTCGATCGCTGCCTTTACAGCGACGGCTGACCCCCTCTCACAACAAACAATTAAAAAAGTCCTGCAACTGGACAATCCAGCCGAGTTTATCCTCAATCCGCTCCGCCAAAATCTCCAGCTATCAGTCAAGCAGATCTGGACTCCACGGGGTCGAAAAGCACAACTAACCAAATTTATCGACCAATACCCGAACCAATCGGGACTAGTCTATGTCCGCACCCGCGATACCAGCGAAGAATTAGCCGCTTGGCTATCTGCACGGGGTGACAAAACAGCCGCTTATCACGCAGGGCTGAGTCCCCAAGCACGGCGGCGAGTCGAGGGCGAGTGGTTAAGCGGAAAGTTGCAATATGTGGTCTGTACCTGCGCCTTTGGGATGGGAATTAATAAGGCAAATGTCCGCTGGATTGTCCATTTTCATCCACCAGTATTATTGGCTGAATACATCCAAGAAATCGGACGAGCCGGACGAGATGGCAAACCTGCTGAGGCGTTATTATTAGTCTGCGAACAGACGGGTTTATTGTATCCCGAAGATCGGCAGCGATCGAAGTTTTTCACGGAAAGCATCGATAAATATTACGATTTAGCTACAGCATTAGCGAAACAACTGCCAGTAAGTGGAGATGTACGGGAGATTGAGACTAAATTTCCCCAGAGTGCAATTGCTCTATCCCTACTACATAGCATCGATCAATTAGTCTGGGAAACCCCATTTAATTATCGCCGCTCTACTACTGGTAAACTACCTGATTGGAAGTCGATCAAAGCGCAGCAGCAATCACTTTTTCGCGCAGTTCCCACCTATATCAAGCATCCTGACTGTCGTTGGAAATATTTACTGACAGCCTTTGGCTGCAAGCCGAAGCGTCAAGATTGGCGATGTGGTAATTGCGATCGATGTTTAGCCAAGAAGTAGCTCGTTGTGTTGTTGAAATATCCCAAGTTTCGCTCGATTACAAATCATAGACTGTTGGGATCGATACCTAGTTCTCGTAATTTAGCTGCTAATTTTTCAACCTGTTGTTGAGATTGCTGTAGCTGTTGTTGCGCTTGTTGCGTCTGCTGTTGCGCTTGCTGGCGCAATTGATCTAGTTCAACAAAACTTGAGAATGGTCGATTGTCTGGGTAGTATATTTTTAAGGTATCAGGCTGCATCTCAAATCGAATCTCTAATCTGGGACTGATCCAATTATCGCCGTCTTCAATCGCCATTAGTCGATCGCCATTACGGATCCAACCTGTAAAATCAATTCGATCGGGATCGTAGATATAATACTCCTCTACTCCATACTGCTCATAGAAATGCAGCTTGCGGCTCATTTCCGCCATCCGATTACCAGGAGAGAGAATTTCAAACACTACTTGTGGTGCAATGCCGCTCTCTACCCATTGGCGATAGGAACCCCTATCTCCTTTTGGTCTACCGAATACTACCATTGCATCAGGTGCTAGCCGAATTTTATTATCCCCTTCGACTGGATACCACAGTAGATCCCCCGCAATAAATACGTCGGGGTGTTCGGCAAAAAGTAATTCAAGATTTTCTTTGATTGTGACGATCCACCGAAACTGTTTAGTATTATCGGACATCGGTTGACCATCAAAATCGGGATAGAGAATTTCAGTAGTAGTATCTGTGGAAATTTGAGCGACCATAGCTACCTACTTGATGGGTGTAGAACTAATTCAATTTTAAGATAAATTCACTTGATCGAGCCTACCCTCGATTTGAGCATTGAAGCCATAGACTTCGCGGGAGCCTGCTAGATCGACTAGTTGAACTTGCTTCTCGTCTCCTGGCTCAAATCTAACAGCGGTACCAGCCGGAATATCCAAACGCATTCCTTTAGTAGCCGCCCTGTCAAATGCTAGAGCAGCATTAACTTCATAGAAGTGATAGTGAGAACCAATTTGGATTGGTCGATCGCCTGTATTGGCTACAGTTAGTTTTAGAATTCGACGATCGACATTTAGTTCGATTTCACCATCTCTAGCAATAATTTCACCAGGAATCATCATTTATGTTTAGCAGCACTATTTAACAATACTGCGTAAGGAATCGAAGAAAGTAGGATAAGAGATAGAAGCAGCTTCAGCTCGATCGATCTTAGTTTCACCTGTTGCCATTATTGCCGCAATTGCTAGACTCATCGCAATCCGATGATCGGTATAGCTATCTAATTCAGCTCCAATTAATGATCCCCCGCCAGTAATTTCTAATCCATCAGGTCTTTCGGTGATCCTAGCACCCATTTTAGTTAATTCTGATGCCATTACTTTAATTCGATCGCTTTCTTTGACCCGTAGTTCTTCAGCATCTTTAATGATTGTTGTCCCTTCAGCAAATATTGCAGCTACTGCTAAAATTGGAATCTCATCAATCAACCTGGGGATCAGATCACCACCAATTTCACAAGCTCTTAGTTTGTTATGCTTCACCCGCAAATCTGCCACGGGTTCACCTGCAACTTCCCGTTGATTTTCGAGGGTAATATCTGCACCCATTAATTCTAGTGCTACCAAAATCCCTGTCCGAGTTGGATTGACCCCGACATTTTCAATATATAACTCCGAACCAGGGACGATCGATCCAGCTACTAGCCAGAATGCTGCGGAACTAATATCTCCAGGTACAATTACCTGCTGTCCGCGTAAGGTGGGATAGCCAGTCACCGTCGCACTATGAGTCTCTGGATCCACGTCTATATGCGCCCCAAACGCCCGCAACATCCGTTCTGAGTGATCCCGCGATAATGCTGGTTCAGTCACCGTAGTGCGCCCATAAGTCATCAATCCAGCGAGTAAAATAGCTGACTTGACCTGAGCAGAAGCGATCGGCGAATGATAGTGAATTGGCTGTAATTCTTGCCCGCGTACAGCTAAAGGTGCCAGCGAATTATTTTTGCGCCCCCAAATTTGCGCTCCCATTTCAGCCAGGGGCTTGACTACTCGCGACATTGGACGCGATCGCAAGGACTCATCTCCAGTTACAGTAAAGAAGCGATCGGGATAGGATGCTAAGATCCCCAGCATCAAGCGCATTGTCGTCCCCGAATTTCCAGCATCAAGCACCCCGACAGGCTCCTGAAGTTGTCCTAAACCGATTCCTGTCACTGTTACCAGCTTAGTATTTAATTCCGAAATCTCGGCTCCCATCGCCGTAAAGCAAGCCGCAGTACTACGGGGATCTTCGCCCAGTAATAATCCCTGAATCGTCGTCTCACCCTCAGCCAAAGCCCCCAGCATCAATGCTCGATGAGAGATTGATTTATCACCAGGGATTTGTAATGTTCCGTGTAGAGACACACCAGCAGCGGGAGGCTTGATAGTGAGGGTTTGATGCCGATCGACAGGTTTCAGCGTAATCACGGGCAGTTTAGAGAAAAGTCTAGATTTTTATTGTATGAGGAATGGGTACCCTGGATCTACGCTTAATACTTCATTACTTGATCACCTTAATCGTCACAGATTGCTTCTGCCCGATTTTGCCTAATGGCTGTAGTGGTTGCCCATCGCGGGAAAACAGCAACCCACCAGCATTATTTGTGTTGATAGTTACTTGCTTCTTCGCAGTCCAATTAAACTGCATCCCAACTTTGAGAATACCTGTAAATTTGGTGGTGCCATCAATCCCAATTTGTGCCCAAGTTGGAGCCTTGACACCGATCTCGATGGGTACATCGGGGAGTTGAATGGCTACAGGCGCAACTACAGCAGTTCGTAATGGTTGAGCGACATTTGTATTAACAAGGGTCGTCTGTGGTTTAATCGCATTATTAAGTAGATGAGAGGTTCCAGCACCAACAGCAAAAATTGCCAGGGTATAACCTAGATAAACATGAAAAGGTTTGATGTGCGGGGTTGTGTTGAACCCGATTGTTGATCGCGGGATCACTGTAAATTTCGTGGCTGCGGGTTCTAATACTGACACATGGTGAGAGATTTCAGTACCATTTAAGCCCAAATTATCCGCATACCGCTTGACCATCCCTTTGACATAGATCAATTCTGGTAACATTTCAATATGACCTTCCTCGATCGCTTGGATCAATCGCGGTTGAATCTGTGTCCGTGATGCTACATCATCGATCGATAGCTGATAATATTCCCGCCATTGTCGCAAGGTACCACCAATTTGCTCAAAAATTTCGGTCGGAGTTAGAGGTAAAGCAGCGGGATCGCTAGGAGCAAGCATCGGTGTCTTTGAGTGGCGACGTTCTACTCGTGAACGCAAAGCAGCTACGCCAGCAAAAACTGGCAACTTAGATAATTTAAAAGCGGTAATGTGCTTGAGTGGTGTCAATAGGGTCACGATCTTCAGTAGTGGGGTAGTTTACTGGATGGATATTAATCTAATTCTATGTTTGAAAATCTAGCTCCGAAAAGATCGCAGCAATTTCCATCTTTTAATTTGGTTGAGAAGTTTTTGGAATAGCCCCAGACTGGAGGCTTTGTAGCTCGATTAGTCGCAACTGGCGATGAGCACCGATCTCCATCGAGGAATTTCCCTCAATGCTGATGTCCCCAATCTTAATCCGATGTAGATCGGCAACTGGATGTCCTAGTTGGGCTGCTACCCGTCTAATCTGGCGATTACGCCCTTCTGTCAATACAACTTCTAGCAGGGTATGGTTATCTTGGTGTTTTAGTGCTGTAACTTGAGCGGGTAAAGTGTATTTTCCGTCCAAATCAATGCCGTTGCGCCAAGCATCTAAGGCTGAATTGGAGATCTGACCTCGAACCCAGACTAGATATGTTTTGCTGATACTATGACGCGGATGAGTCAACTGAAACGTCAACTCGCCATCGTTGGTGAGCAATAGCGCACCACTTGATTCAAGATCTAATCTACCTACTGGATGAATTCCTTCACACTCTCGCAGTTGAGGTGGTAATAATTCCAACACCGTCGGACGACCGCGTGGATCGAAACAGGTAGACACTACACCGACTGGTTTATTGAGCAATAAATATACAGGCTCAGGTTTGCCCTGTACTGTTATTAGTTTACCATCAACTTCGATTCGATCGGTAGTGGGTTCCGCTGTTTGTCCTAGTTGAGCAACCTCTCCATTTACCCGCACTCTACCAGCCAAAATTAGCTGCTCCGCACGACGGCGAGAAGCAAT
>CASBPY010000068.1 GCA_949127675.1 Synechococcales cyanobacterium PMM_0072 | reverse complement strand
TTGGGTATCGTCTTCCAAAATCCCGATACTCAATTAGTTATGCCCACCGTCGGTGCTGATGTTGCATTTGGATTAGTAGCCGAAAAACTCACTCCCAGTCAAGTTCGCCACCGCGTTACCGAAGCTCTCACTGCGGTCAATCTCCTCGATCTGATCCGCCGCCCAATTTATGCCCTCAGTGGAGGGCAGAAACAGCGTGTAGCCATTGCTGGTGCGATCGCTAGACAAATCGATGTCATTTTGTTTGATGAGCCTACCGCCCTCCTAGACCCCGATGCCCAACTAGATCTAGTCGCTCAAGTTCGCGAACTCGTTCGCAATCGTGGCTTAACCGCTCTGTGGGTTACACACCGACTCGAAGAATTAGACTACTGCGACGGTGCCTTCCTATTAGAACACGGGAAATTAGTCGATCGAGGTGATCCAGAGCGGATGCGCCAGCGGTTGATGCGGGAGATTGAGAGTTAGCGGATGATTACCCTATCCACATACAACATAAATTGCTAATATGGAGGCAGGAAATATAAAAAATTATTAAGAAGATTGAAATCTAAATCATGCCTCCCTCACGTAAACAAGCTGTATTGCTCGTTGACGGCTACAACGTGATTGGAGCCTGGACAGAATTACACGTCAAAAACAACAAGCGTAACCCACTTCAATCTGGATCGAGACAAGAGCTAGAAGCAGCTCGATCGAAACTAATCGAAGCACTAATTAACTATAGTGCCTATGAGGACTACGAAACTAAAGTAGTATTTGATGCGTATAGTCGGGATGTTCCAGCCTATACCGAGATGATTACACCGAACCTCTCAGTTCACTACAGCGACTTTCTCGAAACCGCCGATACATACATCGAGAAGTTTTGCGCCACATTTCGTCACGATTTACACTACTCAGGCTCTAGACTGATTGTAGCAACCTCAGATCGAGCACAACAACTTACATCAATTGGCTTTGGAGCCGAATGGATCTCATCCCCTCAACTAATTTCTGATATCGATTTTAGTGCCAAACGATCGAGTCGCCAGCATCGATCCCAGAAACAATCCTCAAAACGTTTTCTATTCAACTCCCTCGACTCCAAAGCTCAAGCCAAATTATCTGCGCTCAGACATGGATTGCCCATCGATGATACTTGACAACCATCGACCTTCAGAATTAACCAACTTAATTATATCGCCACAACCTAAATCGTAGGTTCGCCAGAGATTGTTGCCAGTTAGAGCCGCTGCGATCCCAAGTACAGAGCCTTTATGAGCGATCGCTAAAATATTTTTACTATTGCATCGAATCATCTTACCTGCTATGATGGTGATCCGTGCATCTAGTTCCTGAACATTTTCAGGGTAAAAAGGCATAACTAGAGATTGATAAGCATCATCAATATTTGGATAATATCGAATCAATTCATCTACAGGCGTAGTTGCTGGGAAACCAGCAGTCCATTCTTGGCATAGCCACTCACATAAACCCCATTCCAGTCGAATTGGCAATTGCAATAATCGCGCTAGCGGATCGGCTGTTTGAATCGTTCGTAAAAAAGGCGAGGTATAGATGCGATCAATCTGGACTTGACTGAATTGCTGGGCTAACGAATTAGCCTGATCGAAGCCCGCCGCCGATAGCGGTGGATCATAACGATAAGTAGCGGTATCAAACCACTCTGGCTGAACAAAATCTAGTCGGTGGCCATGACGAACTAACCAAAGTGTTTGCATTATAACAGGGAGGAGTTTAGGTGAAAAAATCAGATATCACTGAAACGTGCGTTCGATCGCAATTATGTAACGAAATCTTAATTATAATGAGAGTGCGATATCTATTGCTCGATACGGTTATTTGGATCGATCGGGGTGTAAATACCGATCTAGTCCCATCCTGAAATGCTCAGAGTGCTTATCCTCCGCCAATTGGCTGAGGATAAAAAAAGATAGTCAGTTAATGTTTAGAAATGTTAAGATCATTAATATTAAAGCAACCATAAATTTGAGAGTCAAGTCCAATTGACCCCTCCCGATGCAACAGCGATTGGTATCTAACCGTCAATAGTTGAGCAGAGAGCGATCATTGCACTTGAGATTTTGCATCTAAATTCCCCCTTACATTTTAGCCAGAGTCATGAAAACTGCTCAAGCATCAACCGATACTGTCCGTACCTACCTGCGTGAAATTGGGCGTGTGCCGCTCCTGACTCATGAGCAGGAAATCCTGTTTGGTAAACAGGTACAACAGTTGACGATCCTGATGGCAGTCAAGAATACTCTCATCGAAGAACTAGGACAAGAACCTAGTTTAACGGAATGGGCAACTGCTGCCAATCTCGATCCACTTCAACTCCAAAAAGTCGTTGCTGGTGGTGAAAACGCCAAACGCCGGATGGTAGAAGCCAATCTCCGGCTGGTGGTATCCGTCGCCAAGAAATATATCAAACGCAATATCGACTTGTTGGACTTGATCCAAGAAGGGACGATTGGGATGCAACGCGGAGTTGAGAAATTTGATCCCAGCAAGGGCTACCGTTTCTCGACATATGCGTACTGGTGGATTCGCCAAGCGATTACCCGCGCCATTGCGGAAAAAGCACGGGCAATTCGGCTCCCCATCCATATCACCGAAAAACTCAACAAGATCAAGAAAGCCCAACGTGCCCTTGCCCAACAATATGGACGAGCGGCAACAATCAACGAGCTAGCCGCAGAGTTGGAATTATCTTCCAAACAGGTGCGGGAGTATCTAGAGCGGGCGCGTCAACCATTATCACTCGATCTGCGGGTAGGTGATAATCAAGACACCGAGCTAGGGGATCTACTTGAAGATCCAGGCATTTCTCCAGAAGAATATGTCACCAATTCATCACTCCAGCAAGATTTGGAGCGGATGATGTCCGAACTCACCCCCCAACAGCAGCAAGTACTCACGCTGCGGTTTGGCTTGAAAGATACTCAACCACTCACTCTAGCTAAAATTGGTGAGTTGTTAAATATCAGCCGCGAGCGAGTTCGCCAAATCGAGCGGGAAGCAATTGCGAAACTCCGCAAACGCAAAGCTGATATCGGTGAATATCTAGCTTCATAGCAATGATCAAGTCCGCATCGGCGGGCTTTTTTATATGTTGGATCTGTAGGAGCGGGTAATTTCTGGTATTAAATTGTGAATGTAGAACTACCCCACAAACAAATCGGTGTCGCTGTGATCTGGAATCAATCCGGACAGATTTTGATCGATAGACGTAAAGTTGGTGGCACAATGGGGGGACTCTGGGAGTTTCCCGGCGGGAAGATCGAGCCAGGGGAAACAGTCGAAGCATGTATTGAGCGGGAGATTCGGGAAGAACTAGCGATCGAAATAACTGTAGGAGATTATTTGATTTCGATCGAACATACCTATCCAACCTTCCACCTCAAACTCACCGTTCATCATTGTCAGCATATCAGTGGTGTACCCCAACCGATCGAGTCCGAGGAAATTCGCTGGGTGAATATTGGGGACTTAAATAACTACCAATTTCCAGCAGCCAATATTGCAATTATCAACGCACTTCAAAATTATTCCCCAACACCTAACGCCTAGTAGGGATTCCCCAACATTGCCGGAATCCCTAGTTATCATGGTGTATTAAACAGAAGTAGAGTTTTTGGCTCGATTGGGTACACTTCTGACAATAGAGAATTGGGGCGAAAGTAATGGCAGGAGAACTAGCGATTCGGACAGAAGATCTGACCAAACAATTCGATCGACATATTGCGGTAAATGGCATAGATTTAGCGATCGAGGCTGGTGAAGTTTATGGGCTGATTGGCCCAAATGGTGCAGGTAAGACTACCTTGCTGCGGATGCTAGCCACCGCAGAGGAGCCAACACTGGGTGAGATTTATATTAACGGCGAACGGTTGCTGCGAGATCGTTCGCGGAGCGTCTCTGAAAGAGAATCGAATGCCAATCTCAAACGGTTATTAGGTTATTTGCCTGATGATTATCCCCTCTATGATGATCTGACAGTTTGGGATTATTTAGACTATTTCGCACGGCTGTATAAATTAACTTCCGAACATCGCCGACACAGGTTATATGATGTGCTGGACTTGGTGCAACTGGGGACTAAACGCAATAGTAAAATTGCTACTCTATCGCGGGGGATGAAACAGCGATTGAGTCTAGCGCGGACAATTATTCATGAGCCGATTTTACTATTTTTAGATGAACCTGTATCAGGACTAGATCCGATTGCCAGAATGCAATTTCGGCAGATTATTAAAACGCTACAAGAAGCTGGGATGACGATTATTATCTCTTCCCATGTCTTGAGTGACTTAGCCGAACTCTGTACCTCAGTGGGGATAATGGAGTTAGGATTTCTGGTTGAGAGTTGTCGATTAGCAGATCTTTATCAACGCCTGAGCCATCAACAAATATTGATTGGTACACGGGGAGATTTAGCAACACTCAAACGGGAACTGAATATCAATTCATTAGTCTCGGATCTGGAGCTATCGATCAAGACTAATCAAATTAAGGTCAATTTTGCTGGAACAGAACAGGATGCTGCTGACTTGTTGCGATCGTTAATCCATAACCAAATCCCCATTTTTAATTTTCAGTGTACTCAAGAAGACTTAGAAACTATTTTCTTGAAATTAGGACACCAACAAGCCTCCTAAATTAGTTAATAGATGTTATATTTCAGAACACAAGTAAAACATGATAGTAATAAATAGACTGATCGATCGAGTCGGCAACGTAAATCCACAATTATTTCGCGAACTTAAAGAACGATTGACTTTACGAAATATTGGAATTGCAAGCATTATCCCTTTGGTAATTCAAGGATTAATACTTTGGTCATTTACTAATCGACTCCCTATCCCTACTTATGAGTTACCTCATGGTCCTAATTATGCACCTAAAAAACTTATCGAGAATATAAATCATTATTGCACTGGTGATAATAAATACAGTTTAAACTATTTATGTAAATTAGATATAGCTGGTGATTTTATTGTTGACTGGCAAAGGTGGTGGTCTGATGTTTGCATTGATTCAGGCTGGATCTTGCTTGCAATAATAATTCTGGGATCTGTCTATCTGTTGATTGCGGATCTGATCCAGGAAGAAAAACGTGGCACTATGAATTTTATTCGGCTCAGTCCGCGATCGGCACGAGAGATATTTATTGGTAAAATATTGGGTGTGCCAGTATTAGTGTATCTCGCTACAGCCTGGATCATCCCACTGCATATATTCTCTGGATTAAATGGTGGTGCTAATCCAATCACAATTACTAGTTGGTACATTGCGATCGGATCGTTTTGGTTCTTACTAGCTAGTACCGCTATTTTATACGTCTTACTCGGTGGTACTCAAGCAATTTTGACCACGATAGTTGTTGCTGCGCCAATCGGCATATTTCTGAAGGACCGCCGCAAACAATTGAATTTTGGATCGGGTTCTGAATATGGCTTGGGAAATGGAAATTGGTTTGGATTACCTATCTTCAAAAATTCAATTGCGATGTATCTATTTGAGAGTATTGTTTTTATCTTGACTAGTTATTGGATCTGGCAAGCTTTAGAACGTCGCTACCTCAATCCCAAGGCAACTGCAATTAGCAAATCTCAAAGCTATCTGATTAATATTGGCCTTCAAATACTTATTGGTGGATTTGCAATTTCATTTGTTACTATGAAATCTTACAATGCTGCTGATAATAATGCGCTGCTTGCTGCTCTGAATTTTACGCTGTTAGGATTATCAACTCTATTACTATTACCTAGCAAGCAAGCATTGCAAGATTGGAGTCGATATCGTCGGGAACGAGCCACTAGCCAAAACCGCAAATTTTGGCAACGAGAATTATTCCAAGATTTACTATTTAACGATCAAAGTCCTGCATTACTATCGATCGCTATTAATATTGGGGTGTCAATGTTGTTATGGATACCTGTCTCGTTGTATTTAGCAAGATATTCTAGTATTGAATTCAAATTTCTTGCTTGTGTCGGTTTTGGAGCTAGCCTAGTATTAATTTATGCAAGTATCGCTCATCTAGTGCTATTCCTCAATGTTAAAAAGCATAATTTGTGGATCATCGGCATCGTAACTGTTGTAGTGACTTTGCCAATTGGTGTTGCGCTAATTCTATCTTCCGGTCGTAGTCCAACCGGATTAGCCGCAGTGCTGTTATTATTCTCTCCACTTGCCCCAGCAGGTGTGTTTGGATTATCGGGTAAAGCGATCTTTGTGATATTTGTGACTCAATTAGGGATACTGGGGTTTTTGACCAGTCAATTGCAGCGTAAATTAGAAATTAGTGGGCAATCCCACACCAAAAAACTATTGACTCGTAGCTAAAATCTGGAATAATTGAGCGAGATTTACCCAGCTTCCTTGAGGATCTGGGTTTTTTAGTCATTGGTGAGATCTTCATCCTTGGGCTTTTTCGCCTTGCGGATCAGTTGTGCGATCGTGCGGGACAGAGATAGCCCAGACTCAGCAGCTAGCTTTTCCAGCTTCTCACGCTCGATCGGATCTAGGGAAACATTTAGGCGATTTTTTTTTGTGCTCACAGCGCAAAAGTGGTGTAACTATGGTACCGATTATCCGAGTTAGAAGCTTGACCCTGAGGGAATATTAACGTTTGTGACAAAGATGAAGCGAAATAACTAAGCGTTCACATAACATTGTATAAATTTAAATTAATAGGTAGTATCGATCAGTCGCAAATCGCTGAGTATGGACTGGCGAAGACTAATCAGCCTCTCATATTAATACGAGAGTTTTCACAAATTTATTAAGCTATGTGACGCGACGGCTGCAACACAAGCGTAAGTGAATTTGACACCAAAACTATTAAACGGATAAAAGGATTAAATATATGTTAGACGGATTCTCTAAGGTTGTTGCTCAAGCAGATGCTCAAGGTCAATACCTGAGTGCTGGACAATTAGATGCTCTAGCTGCAATGGTAGCTGACGGCAACAAGCGCATGGATACAGTCAACCGGATTACTAGCAACTCCTCCACCATCGTTGCAAATGCAGCTCGGAGCCTATTTGCTGACCAACCAAACCTGATTGCTCCAGGTGGAAACGCTTATACTAGCCGCCGGATGGCAGCTTGCTTGCGTGACATGGAAATCATCCTCCGCTACGTCACTTACGCAATCTTCGCAGGCGACGCTTCCGTTCTCGACGATCGTTGTTTGAATGGTCTCCGCGAAACTTACCTAGCACTAGGTACTCCAGGTGCTTCAGTAGCTGCTGGTGTCTCTAAAATGAAAGACGCAGCAGTAGCAATTGCTGGTGACAAAAACGGCGTGACCAACGGCGATTGTAGCGCGTTGATGTCAGAAGTTGCTGGTTATTTTGATCGGGCAGCAGCAGCAGTAGGGTAATTGGTGAATGGTGGATTGTGAATAGATTAGACGTAAGCAGGGAAATGTCTTGAATTTAAGATGAGATCGTCTACGCTGCTAACTGTTAACCGAACTATTCACTAATCAATGATCCACTATCCACTGATTTAAAAATTTGTAAACCATTCAATTTTAGGATATAGAAATCGTGAAAACTCCATTAACCGAAGCAGTCTCTACCGCAGATTCCCAAGGTCGCTTTTTGAGTAGCACCGAAATTCAAGTTGCTTTCGGTCGTTTTCGTCAAGCTACTGCTAGCTTGAACGCTGCAAAAGGTTTGACTGATAAAGCCGATGCTTTGGCTAGCGGCGCGGCTGATGCTGTGTACAAGAAATTCCCTTACACCACCACAATGTCGGGGCCTAACTTTGCAGCTACCTCTACTGGTAAAGCGAAGTGTGTACGTGACATTGGTTATTACCTCCGCATGGTTACTTACTGCTGTGTAGTTGGCGGTACTGGCCCAATGGATGACTACCTCTTGGGTGGTTTGGCTGAAATCAACAAAACTTTTGACCTATCCCCCAGCTGGTATGTTGAAGCTCTTAAGTACATCAAAGCAAACCACGGTTTGTCTGGCGATGCTGCGGTAGAAGCTAATTCTTACATCGACTATGCAATTAACTCCTTGAGCTAATTCATTGATGTCCCCGAAGTTATTTCTAGTTGCTTGCGGTTTCGTTGGCGAAGGGAAATAGCTTCGGGGTATTTTTTTGGCTATTAATAGTTGTAAGTACGAATAGAAATCATGGATGATCAATCGGCGATTCAAGCTGGAGAACCACTAACTACTGTACAAGCGATCGAAAATCTCAGTGTTGAAGATTTGGGACTGCGAGTATATGCAGCTTGGTGGCTGGGCAAATTTCGGGTCAAGGATCTGGCGGCTATAGCTGGATTAATTAATGCGTTGCAAGACGAAGCAGATCGCACGCCGGAAGGCGGTTATCCACTGCGTCGAAATGCAGCCAGAGCGTTGGGTAAATTGGGCGATCTTCAGGCTGTTCCAGCTCTAATCGAGTGTTTAAATTGCACTGATTTTTATGTGCGCGAGGCGGCGGCGCAAGCTCTGGAAATGCTGGAAGATCATCGGTGTATTCCGTATTTAACGCAGATTTTAGCTGCATCCGTACAGGATGGTAAATTGCTAGCAGAAAGCGAAGATTTTTCCCAACCCTATGATTCAATCCTCGAAGCATTGGGGACATTGGGTGTAACAACAGCGGTGCCACTAATTCAACCATTTCTCGAACATCCAATTCCACGGATTCAGTATGCTGGATTGCGAGCGATGTACCAATTGACCCAGGATGCCGTTTATGGCGATCGATTAGTACTCGCTTTATCAAATAGCGATTTACAAGTAAGAAGGGCACTTCTGGCTGATTTGGGAGCAATTGGGTATCTTCCCGCTGCCGTACCAATCTCTCAGGCTCATGCCGAGAATAGTCTCAAGCTCATCGCCCTTAAAGGCATCCTAGAAAGCCAAATTACACTGTCACCATCCGACAGGTTATCGGATGGTGCGGTACAAGTGATGCAATTAATGGATGAATTACTATAGAACCCATTTGAGACCTTTTTAGATCTTGGTGAAGGAGGGGCTGATGTGTTGATTCTACTTAGAATTTTTCACAGCGGTCATAAACAAGAAAATTGTCATGGGAATAGATGCCGCCAAAATACTGCCCGTAACTGCCATCCCCAATTCAGGTGCGCCAGAACTAAGTTCAAATACCGAGCCGACTGCGGCAATTGCGGAAATCGAAGCACCAAGCAAACAGATACCAGTAAGAGGGGTGTACATGAACGGTTACTTTGCTCCAGAAGTGAGGTGTTGAACGTGTTGCAGGGAGAAACCTTTTTTCTTGAGTTCCTCGGTGAGGGCGAGTTCATTTTCGACTCGATCGACAAATAATACTCCAGTCAGATGATCTAGTTCATGTTGAATGACACGGGCAAGCAAGCCGTCAGCCTTAAGACTACGGGGACGACCAGATTCGTCTCTGTAAGCCAATTCGATTGTTTCTGGACGCTCGACATCTAAATAAACTCCAGGAATACTTAGACACCCTTCTTGGTCTTTGCAGAGAGTTTTACCGTACTTTTTAATCGTGGGATTAATCAAAATCAACGGCGGAATTTCTGGCTTTTCTAGCTCAGTATCGATCACAATCAGTTGCTTGTTGATGCCAACTTGAGGTGCTGCTAGACCGATCCCATCGGCACTATACATAGTTTGGAGCATCGCTACGATCGTCCGGCGGATATCTTCATCCACACTGGCAATGCGTTTGGCAGCTTGACGCAAGACTCTATCGCCCAGATAGTGAATATCCAACGGCGGTTTAGCTAATTTTTTCTTTTCAACGAGGATTGATGTTGTCATGGACGAGTCATTGGGAGCGATGATATGTGGAGCTATATCTCTCCATCACTATTAATTTTAACAGGATTTAGCAACACAAGATCTTAACTCCCAACGTCGGATCAGGATTTAGAGGGTTTAGCGCACCAAGCAGGATTTTTAGGATTGAGTTGCCTGTGCTATCTCAGTCTTGGCGTTCAACTTAGTCCCCAATTGAGATAGGTTTAAAACATGACCACCTGTGACCAAATAGACGGTGTTGGATATCGATCCAATTTGGCGCGTTAACATCCCTAACCTGTCGCGAAATAATCTACCGCTGGCATATTCTGGCACTACGCCCCAGCCAGTTTCTTCGGCTACCAAAATTATCGTGCCCAAACTATCTGTTAATTCGGTGATCAAGCTTTGAGTGAGCTGTTCCCATTCAATGTCAGATTGCTCGAGTAAATTTGCCACCCAAGTACCGAGAGAATCAACGAGGATACAGTCTGATCGCTGAGATCGATCGATAACATTCGCCAGATCTTCGATCGCGGCGACAGTCTGCCAGGTATCAGGGCGGCGTTGCTGATGGCGCGAAATTCGAGCTTGCCATTCCAAGTCAGTTGGATCTATAGTTGCTGTGGCAATATAAGTTACGACCTTATTACTTTCGATCGCGAGCATCTCTGCCCATTCACTCTTGCCACACCGCGCTGCACCTGTAACCAAAATTAGTTGTTGCTGACCCAATTGAGTTATGCTGTTATCCATTCAAATTAGATCTTAAAGTACCTTGTTAATTGTCGATTAATATGGCAGGAGTATTTCATGCTGGTGATCAGGGTAGGTTTTGTTTGAAGATTACTTGTAATTATCGAGGGATACTTGCATAAACCTACCCCTACACATCCTAAAATTGGAGAATGAAATACCCCTGAATTAAATAGAGATATTAAAAAGCTGCTCCGAACTCCGAACTCCAAACAGACTGAACATGTCAATATCTACAGACTATCATTCAGACTTAAATACTCAACTAGCCCCTGTTCAGATCCCCAAATTTAGTGGTTTGCGTCAAGATGCCAATCCGATTTTGGCAGCGCATATGCTCCAAGAAATGTATAAAATGGTCACGGAGTGGCAACAAGAACTCGAACAGATCGAACGCGAAAGTTTTAATATTACAGCTAGTGGAACAGTTCTAGCTGGTTGGTTAGAATCTCGCACTTTCAAGCGCGGCTCTACAGGGACTGAAATTCCCACTCCTTATACTACCGTTGATCCGATCGATTTAACGGATGTAGATCCTCAAGCTGGCTATCGGTTGTGTGGATTGGATCAGGATGGTAAACTCTGGACACGGGCTTGTCCGATGGCGGAAATTTTGATTGTGAGTAGGTCGCTCGCTCGTTATCAACAGTTAAAAGATTTGACCGATCGTAAGCAACAAATCGAGCAATATATTCGCCAGGTGCTGGAAGATCTGGTTCATCTTCGGCTCAAGTTAGAAAATTAGGCTTTAGGCTTTAGGCTTTAGGTTTTCATTCTTCAACCTGACCTACATGTCTATTTGAGATCAACTCTCGACCAACTTAGAAATATCAATCCCTGATAATTTCCAAGCTAATCCGTCGCGTTTTAGAATCAGGCTGACATTTTTAGATCGATCAACTTTATCAGTGATATTTACCACAAAGCGATCGAATGATTCGTAGCCCATTTTAATATCTGATTTAGCAATATCTCGATCGAGATTAGCCAGATCGATTTTAGCTCCAGGTATTTTGTCATGGATCAACTGATCCAATCCTTCGGGGGTAATTAGCTTGTCCACCATTGGACTCACCATTTTCTCGACTAGCTCTGGAGTCATTTTTGGGCTTGCAAATTTACCACCCGCAGCTTCAGTTCCAGCCATTTGTTTCAATACTTGAGCTTTGACACTTTCTTTAATACTTACCCGCAGTTCAGGGAAGTCAATTTCTTTTACTAAAGCATCGACATTTTGATTCTCCGTCGCATTTCGCATATTGTTGAGTGTGATATAGGGAGAATAATAAATCCCGCCACTTGCGATTGCCACAGCTCCAACAATCGAGCTAGCACCAATAACAATTATTTTTTTGTCCATTAACTTTTGGTATTCAATAAATAACTAGTTGGGGGTGTTGGATCAATACGGTTCGGTTAAGCAAATATTTTTCTCATACTAGTCCGTGTAGGCGGACTTTGCATCATTAGCAGCGACTTCAGTCGCTGATTAACATCTATTCACTATTCACTAATTAAGTTGTATATTCAGCATTAATTTTTACATAGTCATAGCTAAGATCACAGCCCCAAGCAATCCCTGAACCAATGCCATTACCAACACCTACAGAAATTAATACCGTATCTGTTTTGAGATATTCACCTTGACTGGCAGCTTTGAGATAATTACTTGCAGCAATTCGATCGAATATCAAAGGTTGTCCATTGGTCATTAATTGAATATCACCCAATCGTACCGCCAAATTGTTTTGATCGAAAGGTACACCAGCTTTACCTGCCGCCATTGCAATTCTGCCCCAATTGGGATCGTTGCCAAAGATTGCTGCTTTGAGCAAGGAAGATCCGGCGATTTCACGGGCGATTTGGCGTGCTTCTCGATCGCTATTTGTCCCCGATACTTGCACTTCAATTAGACAAGTAGCACCCTCACCGTCACGGGCAATTGCTCTAGCTAAATATTGACAAACAGCCGTGAGCATCGCTTCCAGTTTATCAGCTTCTATTCCGGGTTGGACGATCGCGGGTGTCCGTGATTCGCCATTTGCGAGGGCAATTAGGGTGTCATTGGTGCTGGTATCGCCATCCACAGTCACTTGATTGAAACTCTTGTCAGCAGCGCGACTGAGCATTTGTTGCCATAGCGTCGTTGATACCGCCGCATCGCAAGTCACAAACGCCAACATCGTCGCCATATTCGGATGAATCATCCCTGAACCCTTAGCCATGCCGCCAATTCGGACAGTTCGATCGTCAATTGTAGTTTCTAGGGCGATCGATTTGCTCACCAAATCAGTAGTCATAATTGCCCTAGCCGCAGCATCACCCCCATCGTGAGTAGCTGCTGCCACCAACGTCGGAATTCCAGCGATCAAGGCATCCATTTTGATCCGTTGACCAATTACCCCAGTCGAGGCTAGTAAGATCGCCTCAGGGTTGATAATCAGCGTGTGAGCAAGGGCATTAGCACAGGCGAGCGCATCATCCCAGCCAGCTTCGCCAGTAGCGGCATTAGCCTGTCCTGAATTGCAGAGAATGGCACGGGCACTTGGTTTGAGATCCAGTTGTTGACGGCAATACTCCACACAAGCAGCTCGAACTTGGCTAGTGGTAAAGACTCCAGCCGCGATCGCATCCACATCGGATAATATCAACGCCAAATCGGGTAAACCAGAAGCTTTCAGCCCCGCTGTAATTCCCGCCGCTTTAAAGCCTCTTGGTGCCGTCACTCCCCCAGAAATCTCTTGCCAGTCCATATCCGTCTTTGGTCAATAGGTACTAAGTATCAGCATACAATGTCGCGATCGATCCCAGATCTATTTCTGTTTGTTACAATAAGTTAAGCATCCCAGGAGCAGTAGATATGACTATTTCGATCGATCCCAAGACTTTCCTCTTATCCAAACAGCTACCAAATCTGAGCTATGCACCGACTACCCATCGGTTCGATGAAACTTGGGAAGCTCCGTTGTCAACGCTGCTGGGTTTGGGGCGAGCTGCGGGTGCAGATTTTGTTGAGTTCTTCTTAGAGCGATCAAATTATATTAGTTGTCTGGCTGAAGATGATCAAATTACCAGTATTGCGCCCAAGCTATCTACAGGTGCGGGAGTACGGGTATTCAAGGGTAAAGGCGATTGTTATGTCAGTACCAACGATCTCTCCTTTACAGGGCTAAAAGCAGCATTAGAGAAGGCATTGGGGATTATGGCGTTGCATTTACCTGCGCCAAATTCTTATGTGCCAGAGATCAATCTGGAATTGTTGCGGGATTATGCAACGAAGAAGGGTAAAGATAGCTGGTTGGGTGAGTGTAGCCCGATGCGGGAGATGGCGGATGTGCTATTGGCAGCGAATGGCAAGATGAAGCAGACTGCGACACATATTCAATCCCGTCGGGCGGCTTATTTCCGCGATTGGCAAGAAGTTTTGGTTGCATCTAGTGATGGGACATTTGCACGAGATATTCGACTAACTCAATCGGTAGGCTACAACTTATTATGCGCTGACGGTGCCAATCGTTCTTCGATCGGGCAACGAGTCGGTGATACTAGCAATCCCAAGTTTCTAACTAACTGGGACTATACAGCAACGGCGGAAGATGTGGCAGAGTCGGCGGGCAAGATGCTCTACGCGGACTATGTAGAATCTGGGACTTATCCGATTATTATGGCGAATAAGTTTGGGGGAGTGATTTTCCATGAGGCTTGTGGACATTTGCTGGAGACTACCCAAATCGAGAAAAACACGACTCCGTTTGCAGAGATGAAGGGACAGAAAATCGCCCACGAAAGTTTGACTGCTTGGGATGAAGGTTTGTCTGGCAATGCCTTTGGAACGATCGATATGGACGATGAAGGAATGCCCGCCCAACGAACATTATTGATCGAAAAAGGGATCCTCAAGAATTTTATCGCCGATCGAGCCGGATCGATTCGCACTGGACATCCCCGCACAGGTAGTGGACGACGGAATGGTTATGCCTATGCAGCCGCAAGTCGGATGCGGAATACTTATATCGCACCAGGTGAGCATAAAGTAGAGGAATTATTTAGCTCGATCGATAAGGGGATCTATTGCAAGAAAATGGGTGGTGGTAGTGTTGGTGCTACTGGGCAATTTAACTTCTCGGTGGATGAGGCTTATTTGATTGAGAATGGCAAAATTACCAAGCCGCTCAAGGGGGCGACGCTAATTGGTGAAGCGAAGGAAATCATGAATAAAATTTCGATGTGTTCGGAAGACCTAGGATTAGCTGCTGGCTTCTGTGGCTCGGTTAGTGGCAGTGTTTATGTAACTGTGGGACAGCCACATATTAAGGTTGATTCGATTACTGTCGGGGGCAGATAGATCTGTTTGAATTATCAACTATCAATTATCAACTATCAACTAATTCACCCATGTCGTTAAATATTCAAACTGTCTCAAATTCTGCTCGTCAAATTGCTACGAAGTTAGGTATTACCAAATTCGATTTATCTGGTTCTACAGTTGATGAAACCAGCGTCCAAGTGGATAAAGGTGAACAGAAGCAAGTCAAGGCTTCCAATCGGGCTGGAATTACCGTGCGGGTATGGAACCAAGAAAATACCGTTGGGATTACTAGCACTACTAATATCGATGATATCGGATTGGAGCTTGCGCTCAAGACTGCTTACGAAGCTAGCTTCTTTGGAATCAAAGAACATGCACCAGATTTTAGTCCTGAAGCGACTGCACCGATCGCCGAAGTTAAGTTAGAATCGGGTGAAGCCGCGACAGTGCCGCAGTTAATTGAAAGTTTGATTGCAGCGGAACGGAAATTATTAGATACCCATGAAGCGATCGAGAGTGTGCCTTATAATGGTCTAGCACAACGATCGATGAGTCAGTTTTATCTCAATAGTGATGGCGCAATTCGCAGTGATTCACATTCGATTACTTCGATCTATCTATATACAAAAACTGAGCAAGAAGGCAAAAAACCTCGGATGGGCGGAGCCGCAGAACTGAGTCATAGTTTTGCCAAATTAGATATCCAAAAATGTATCGATGAAGCAGCAGAAAAAACTATCAGTCACCTCAACTATGAGAAGGTAGCATCAGGTAAATATACGATCGTCTTTTCACCTGATGCGTTCTTGAGTTTACTGGGAGCATTCTCCAATCTATTCAATGCTCAAAGTATTCTGGACAACCAAAGTTTATCTACACCTGAATCTCTAGGTACACAGATTGCTTCGCCATTATTATCAGTTGCTGACGACGCGCTGCATCCGAGTAATATTGGAATAGAAACTTTCGATGGTGAAGGTACTCCAACTCGTCGGATCGATCTGATTAGTAAAGGCACTTTAGCTTCATTCATCCATAGTGCTGGCACAGCCAAACGGATGAATGCCAAGCCGACTGGACACGCGAACATGGGATCGAAAATTACTGTTTCACCCCATTTTTACCATGTCGCTGGTGGCGAACAAGTAGATGATCGGTATAACCTCGATACGGCTGAAAATGTGATCTTAATTGATGAACTCCAAGCCCTCCATGCAGGCGTACAATCCTTACAAGGTTCGTTCTCCTTACCTTTTGATGGTTGGGTAGTGAATAAGGGCGTGAAGACGAGTGTGGAGTCAGCTACGGTTGCCGGAGACTTCCGTGAATTATTGAATTCGATCGTTCATGTTGAGCAAAAGGAAGAATTCACAAATGGCGGTATCTGTCCGCGTATTTGGGTTGAGGGATTGTCAGTAACTGGGGAATAGTGAATAGTTAAATCTATTTACTATTCCAAAATGAAGATGGTTGATTCACTATCACCGATCGAAGTCATGGCAAGATGACTGGCAATACCGAGGGGATTATTCCTGCGAAATTCAGCGGGTAAAATCCGAATGCGATCGAGTGGGATCGAGATAATTGTGGGTGTGGTATTGATCGGAATCCCAACTAATCGATCTTCCTTGAAAATCACCTTTGCAGTAGGATTGACGATCGAGGTACCAAATAATCGATGATGGATATCGAAATCTTCGATATCTGCGTCGATCTTAAAGTCTCGATCGAGATTAGTTTTATTTACTACTCGATCGATCTTTATCATGGGGATGCCAAAGTTAACTTCACCAACACTGAAAACGATTAGTTCGATCGATTCTTCAATCTTCATTGCTGTTTCAGTCCATTTATTCGAGACAGTATTTGCAAACATGGGATGGGGAATAGGGTTATTTATTAGTGATGATTTTATTGATCGAGCTGATGAAATCTTGCTCAACATAGGGTTTGATAAAGTAGTCAACAGCACCTAAATGTGCGGCAAATTGACGATGTTTAATATTGCTGCGGGATGTGAGCATGACAACGGGAATATGGGCAAGAGTTTGATCTTGACGATAGATATTCAGAAATTCAAATCCATTCATAACTGGCATTTCCACATCGCAAACTACTAATTCGACTTCGTTGACTTTTTGGCGAAGAATTTGGAGTGCTTCTTGTCCATCCTTAGCTTGGAATGAACGGTAGCCAAATTTTTCGAGGGTGAGACAGAGACTTTGGCGAGTGGTAATCGAATCATCAACCACGAGGATTGATTTACTCGAACTGATGGGAGCGGCTGGGAGTGACTGAAGTGGGCAGATCGGGCGTTCAACTAGTACCTGAATTAGAGTGTGAGGATCGAGAACGGGGAGGATAATTCCATCGCCGAGAATTGTACAGCCATAGCTATAACTAGGCGGCTTAATTGCTTTGCCAAAGGGCTTAATTGTTAGCTCTTGCTCGGTGATTAATCGATCGATCTCTAGGGCGATCATTCGATTGGCTCTGCGAATCAGTAATAGGGGTGGGAGCCAATCGGCAGGATTATCAGCACTACTTTTGAGGGTATGAGAAATAGTCCGTTCGGGGACGGGAATTGAGTAGGTGAGTAGATCGGCGAGTTTATATACTGGGATCGTTAGGTTTTGCCAGTGGAATACCTGTCGATGATTTTGCTGTGATAATTGGGCTGAAGTCGGCACGACGATTTTTTGGATACTGTCGGCGGGGAAGGCATAGACAGCATTTCCAACTTGACAGATCATTAATTGGGCGATCGTCAGTGTGAGCGGAATCCGAAGGGTGAAGGTGGTACCTTGCCCAAGTTGAGAATCGATCGAGATCGTCCCCTTTACCGATTCAATTTGCGCTTTAACGATATCCAAACCCATGCCACGCCCCGATAATTTGGTGACTTGATCGGCAGTAGAAAATCCAGGGGTGAAC
>CASBPY010000067.1 GCA_949127675.1 Synechococcales cyanobacterium PMM_0072 | reverse complement strand
GCGATCGATTACATCAAAGAAGTCGGTGAATATGTCAAAGTCGCCGATGGTAGTCAAATTAGTGCGTCTCAAATGTTGGAGCGGTTCCTATTTACACCCAATCAACAATATACGCCGATTAGTAAACTTTCTGGTGGTGAGAAACGTCGATTATTCTTATTGCGAGTATTGATGAGTACTCCCAATGTGTTAATTCTTGATGAGCCAACCAACGATCTTGATGTTCAAACACTAGGAGTATTAGAAGAATATCTATCCGAATTTAACGGTTGCGTAATCGTAGTTTCACACGATCGGTACTTCCTCGATCGAACTGTAGAGAAAATATTTGCCCTCGAACCAGAAGGTAAAATTCGTGAGTATCCAGGTAATTATTCCGTCTATCTTGACTACAAACAAGCCGAAGCCACAGCAGATAAATTGGCTGCTAAAAATCAAGCTAATCCTAAAATAGTTGCCAAGGCTGCCCCAGTTGCAGTATTAGAAGCACCGAAAGAGGAAAAAAAACGCCGTTTATCGACCTGGGAGCAACGGGAATTTACTAAGCTAGAAGCTCAAATCGCCAAGTTGGAGGCTGATAAAGTGAAGCTGGCTCATCAACTATCTAACTCGCCCAAGGCAAATTATAGTCAACTTCAGGAGTTAAATAATCAGTTAGAACAACTTAATAAAACTCTAGACACTACTACAGAGCGTTGGCTAGAATTAGCTGAATTTGCGTAGATTCAGCTAATTCTAAGTTACCGACAGTTGGCAATTCTCAACTCTTGACGAACTCGCTTGATCGATTTGTGCCAGTTGCGCTCGTAGGGATAAGCTACGAGCGCACGACTGCGCCAACCACCGATGAAGCCACGCACGAGATTTGAAATTAATTGGGGAATCGATTTCCAGTTCCCAATTGCGAACCAAGGAGTCCAAGACAGCACAAATAGATTGAGTAGATCCCCATATTGAACAAACATAAATGCTGCTAGTCCAAATTCACCGAGTGGTGAACTATCAAAACCAGTGATAATATGTTGCACATCATGCGCGATCGCCAATCGATTGTCGAAAGGATCTTTGTCTAGCTCTTGATTGATAAATGTCATGATTTCTATCTCCTAATATGTTCAACTCGACTAGTGAGGAATAGCAGGTGAATTGTTACCATCCAATCGACGACGTGCAGTTTCTTTTTTACCGACAGATGGTACATGCCGAGTTGCAGCCGCCAAGCCAAATATCGGCATATTGACGTAGATAGATTCTGATTGTCCTGCGCCGACTAAATAAGTCTCATGCCAAATCCCCACACTCCCGTCACTACCGATCGATTTGTTGAATGCTCGCCACGGTTCTAAATGTGGATCGTCAGCATTACGCGCAAAATACTCTAGATCCTCGAAGGATTTCCAATAGGTAATTAAAACCACCCCAAGCGGTGAGAGTCGAAAAAATATTTCGTGTCGTAAAAAACCTTTTTCTGGGTATCGATAGAGCGAATTTAACATCGGTCCCATCGCCTGTACCGTAGGCAGCCATTTATTGACAGCCCAAATATTATTCACTCTCAAGCCAATTAAAAAGACGACGAAGGATTCATCGATCTCGGCACTAAATCTCCCCGGAACTACTTTGGACATATCCGATCCTCTCGATTTGATTCGTTTAATGCAAAAATGTGAAGGTCTCGATCTATTCAGGTCTAACTCTCCAAACTGCTCAATCTCTGGCTACCCGGATTTACAGAGTTTTAGCGATCATTGATCGATCTAACTCAATCAAGATCTATTAAATTAAGTGCATATACAGATAATATATTAACTTAGTAGAATATGCAACTAAGTTAATATATTAGTAGCGATCTTCGCTCAAAAATCCACACTTCCCCAGTTCCTTACGACAAAATGGCTCTATCTCATGCAATTCTCGCCGCACTAAATGACTGCCCATGCAGCGGATACGATCTCGCCAAAAGATTCGATGGTTCAGTCGGCTTTTTTTGGAATGCAACCCATCAACAGATATATCGAGAGCTAACTAAACTCGAAGAACACAGCCAGATCGACGCACGACTTGTCGAGCAAGAACATCGCCCAGATAAAAAGATTTATACTCTGACTAGCAAGGGCGAGGAAACTTTACGGAATTGGATCGAGACTCCTAGTACTGTCAGTCCGCTCAAAGACGATCTTTTAGTCAAAATATTTGCAGGCATGATCGTGTCACCCCAGACGATCGTGGCAGAATTAAAACAGCACCGGATTCAACATTTAGAAAGTTTGCATACTTATGAAGCGATATCGAGTCACTATTTCCCAGATCGATCGCAACTCACTGATATTGGGCGGTACCAATACATCACCCTGCGGCAAGGGATCAGACTAGAGACTGAATGGCTGGCATGGTGCGATGAATCGATCGACCTTCTAGAGTCGTAGAGTTTTAGTGATGCCGCTGACTGAGATTAATAATTAGGAAAAAATGGACTGTGATAGATAGATTAGAAGCTAGTTTCGATCGAGTGTTGGCTGAATTAAACGATCAGCTTCACGCTGACGAACAATTTACCCTGCGATTGGAAGGAGAAGTCAGTCAGTTTACCCGATTTAATCAGGCGAAGGTGCGACAGACGGGGATTGTTCAAGATGGCAATCTCCAACTGAAGCTAATTTCCCAGCAGCGGAGCAATTCGATCGAGTTCCCCTTTACTGGCGATCTAGAAGTCGATCTACCCCAAGCACAAGCGGCACTGGAGTTGCTGAGATCGGAATTACCACAACTTCCAGTCGATCCTTATTTAGTCACCCCTACTGGAGCTGCTACCAGCCGCGAGATCCACCCAGGGGAATTGTTACCAGAAGCAGATGTTGTCGGGAGCTTATTGCCTGTAGTTAGTGGGTTAGACTTTGCCGGATTGTATGCGGCGGGAATAGTGATGCGGGGGTATGCCGATAGTAATGGTCAAAAACATTGGTTCGCTACCGAGTCTTATACCCTAGATTACTCCTTATTTACTAGTAGCGGGCAAGCTGTCAAGGGCACTCTGGCAGGGAGTGATTGGGATCCCCTAGCTTATCAAGCCAAGCTTGCCGAGTCGAAAACTCAATTGGCACGGCTGGCACAACCATTGCGGACGATCGAGCGGGGTAAATACCGCACCTACTTGGCTCCAGCGGCTACTGCCGACTTGTTGGGCATGTTGTCTTGGGGAGGAATTAGTGAAGCGGCTTTACAGCAAGGTAGGAGCTGTTTTGGGGCATTACAGCGGGGTGAACAATCTCTATCCGATCGATTGACAATCTCTGAGAATTTCCAGCGGGGATTGGTGCCGAGATTTAATGAACTGGGAGAAATTGCGCCAGATGCACTCACTCTAATCGATCGAGGTCGCTTGGCGAATACCCTCGTGAATACACGGACAGCCAAAGAGTATCAAAAACTAGCCAATGGCGCGAATCGCGGCGAATCTCTCCGCTCTGCCGAAATTAGTCCAGGGACACTTACAACCGATCGAATCTTAGCCGAATTAGACACGGGATTGTACCTATCCAATCTCCATTATCTCAATTGGAGCGATCGACCTACGGGTAGAGTTACGGGGATGACTCGCTACGCCTGTTTCTGGGTTGAAGGGGGCGAGATCATTGCGCCGATCGCCAATTTGCGCTTTGATGAAAGTCTGTACCGTTGCTGGGGTGATAATCTGCTGGCTCTGACTAATAGTTTGGAATTTATCCCCGATGTCGATACCTATGGCAGTCGCCAATTAGGTGGAAGCTGGGTACCAGGATTATTAATCGCAGATTTTACCTACACCCTCTAG
>CASBPY010000066.1 GCA_949127675.1 Synechococcales cyanobacterium PMM_0072 | reverse complement strand
GGGGGAACTGGGAGGATTGAGGGATACTCTTTCACTATTCACTATTCACTATTCACTATTCACCATTCACCATTCACAACAATGCTTGATATGCCGATCGAGTTAGTAGCTCAATTTCGGCTAAATCTGGTGCTGAAACTAGTTCATCACCATTTGTATTTAACCACAATAAATACTCAATATTTCCGGCTGGCCCGACCAATGGCGACCAAGTTAAACCGCGATAATTCCATCCCAATGCTTGCGCTGCTGTTAATACCCCTGAAATAGCCCCTGCTTGGGCTGATAAATCGCGAACTACTCCATTCTTGCCGATCGCTTGTCTACCGACCTCAAATTGGGGTTTAACCAGCAATAAGAGTTCTTTTGATTGCGCCAGTAATAGTTCTAAAGCTGGGAGAATTTTAATTACTGAGATAAACGAAACATCAACTACCGCCAAATCTGGTAATGAGACTGGATAAATATCCGCAACTGGCTCTCCATAAAGTTCTGCTGGAGTTAAATGCCGAATATTTGTCCGTTCGCGTAAGATTAATCGATCATCGGTACGAATTTTCCAGTCTACTTGCCCATAGCCAACATCGATCCCATAGACTTGTTTTGCACCAGCTTGGAGTAGACAGTCTGTAAACCCGCCTGTAGAAATACCTGCGTCTAAGCAGATGCGATCGATTGTAGCGACCTCAAATACTGCCAGAGCCTTCGCCAACTTCTCCCCCCCACGGGAGACAAATCTAGCTCTAGCCTTAACTTCGATTGTCGATGTCAATAAAATTCCTGTACCACATTTGTCTACCACCTCGCCATTTACCCGCACCTCTCCCGCCTGAATCCAGCGTTGTGCCAATTGGCGAGACTCACATAAATTGCGTTCTACCAGCAGTAAATCCAGACGTTGTTTTTTCAAGCCAAACTTAGAGATCGGGAAAAACAGTTGCTAAATCTCAACCCTAAAAATAACACGCCCTAAAGACTAATCGCCGAGTGTACATTGGCACTGCACCATAATTCCCATAAATATAACTCGACTCGATCGGCTAATTGGGTCACAAATATACCTTCGGCATCATTGAGATCGGTAGATAGCCAATAACCAGTCAGTCCGATTTCAACTCGATCTAGATCGCAATGATTGACTGTCACAGTCTTCACCCCTTGGTGATGAAGATAAAAATTAACTGCGGTAGGGTCACAGGTCAGCTCTGGCAAAATAAAATTGGCTTTTTCTGAGTTGACAAACATTGTTTCTCCCGTACTAGTAGCGAATACTAGCCTTTGCTCGACCCAATCCTCGAGATCAGCAGTCAACAATTCAAAATGTACAGCGGTTTCGGTGTAAATCAATTTCAGCATAGATTTTCCTTACGACATGAGCTTTCATTTAGTGAATGCAGTTTGGAGTGCTGGCTTTTTGCCTCTGGCTGTAGCTTAGAGAAAAAATGTGAGGAAATTGTGAGGATAGAATCGGATTCTATGTCAAACAGTCATGTTTTCTCCAGACAAATCTAAAAAATGTCCCGAAATACTGAATAATTAATAAAGTTTAGAAAATGTTTGCTATTTCTTGCAAAAAATACTACACTAAATACACCACCCTGTTTAGATCAAATTCTCGGAGCAACTTAACAATGCACACACTCAAGCGGACACCAACCACAGAAATGGAAGTTACTAGCATTCGACTCGAACGCGAACTCAAAGAACGGCTGAAAGAAATTTCTGGACATCAAGGTTATCAAGCTTTGATCCGTGAGGTACTTTGGAAATATGTACAGCAAAAATCTGGTGATTATCGTCACCGTTTTACTTCTGAAGATATTCGCGCTACCGTTACTGCAACAGCCAATGCAGAGGAACGTTGTGGAATTACTGGCAAAGTTATCAACCCTAAAGAGCCAATGCTATTGGGTTTAACTAGCACCTGTGATTTTATTCCACTATCACTCGATAGTTTGACTGCTGTAGTCCCAGAACCAGCCGCTTAATTTAGTTGATTAGAAAGTGTTGGCATCAGGTTTAGTTTAAGTACAATCTATATTCTAATGACCCACGTACTTTCTAACCTCTTTTAAATCTTGAGCCTAAGTCCATCAAAAAAAGATTGTCACTCAACACATGGCGTTGAGTGACAATCTTTTTTGACTAAATTTAACTGATTGTAACGATGATTAGATAAATAATGTAGTTATAACTATCAATTATCAATTATCAACTCCCTACAGATCTTGCTCGCTAATTTCACGAGTCATGTGATCAAATGGCGCATCAACACAACTAGTATCAGCGACACCAGTACTAGCTAGTTTAGCCTTGACTATATCCTTCATAATCTGAATTCCCCGCACCGTCGGCGCAATTGGAGTACCCAGTGAGTTATAAGTTTCTCGCAATCCTTGGAGCACCCGCTCATCCAAGACATTGGTATCTCCAGCAACGATCGCGTAACTAGCATAGCGGAGATAGTAATCCATATCCCGCAAGCAAGCAGCGTAACGCCTGGTGGTATAAGCATTCCCGCCAGGGCGAATTAGTTCTGGTAATTCATCAAATAACTGCAAACTCGTTTTCTTGACGATCGCGGCTGCATTGGCATTGATCACTCCCGCAGCAGTAATTCTCGCCGCACCAGTATCAAAGTAGGATTTTAAGCTATCGATCGCGTTCCGGTCTAAATAACGGCCCGTAATATCGTAAGTTTTTATAAGATTTGTTACAGCATCCCGCATGAGACAGCTCTCCCAACATATATTCTTTTATCAACTTATCAGTATTGCAGAAGAGTACCCCCCTCAGGGATAGCCGCGTTACAATTCGCAATTGTATTTTAGGCTTCGATCTGTTGGCGATGTGTGGGGATCGGTGACTGACGAGTAGATTTTGACCAAGGACGCAACCAATCAAAGGTGATCGCTGGTTGGGAGACTAGAATGAGTTCTTCAGGGTAGCGCGGCTGGGGATCGTTAGCGAGGATTACTGGTGGCACCATCATCGGATCGTAGGCAATGACTGTATCAAAAACTCCAGGCAGATGCTTGATTTCTACTTTTTGACCTGGATGATACATTGCCATTTCTCGCGCTTCGCTCCAGATTGCTCGCTCCGCCATTACTACGATCCCCGTTATGTTACTAATTAAGTTTACTTATCTTTCGATGATAACTAAATTATCCAGCAAAAAAATAGATTTGGTTAAATACGATACTTTTTTTTAAGATTTGATCTCGATCGCTTTGAAGATAGATGGCGGAAAGGGAGTGTCCAGTGGGAGCATCCCACTTTTTGAAATAGCCCTCATCCCCAGCCCTTCTCCCTCAGGGAGAAGGGAGCCGGATTGAAAGTCCCTCTCCCTCCAATACGGTTCGGTTAAGCAAATATTTTTCTCATACTAGTCCGCGTAGGCGGACTTTGCATCATTAGCGGCGACTTCAGTCGCTGATTAACCGAACCGTATTGCCTCTCCCTCAGGGAGAGGGATTTAGGGTGAGGGCGGTTAACCTCAGAATAAAAAGTGGGATGCTCCCGTGTCCAGTTAGCTTTAGAGCATCTTTCGATAACACCGAGTAGTGATGAAATAGGGGTGAAAAACTTCGAGAAAGTTTGATTGGAGAGTTCTAAAGAACAGATCGACAATTTTGGGATCGTCTAAATGGAACGGGAATTCTTGATTTAATCCTTTTGAGAAATACCAATTGGTAATCATCTTGCCCTCATCACTGAGAATGCGGTGAAAGTGCAACAACTGTTTGCTTGGCTCTGGTAGATGCTCAATCACATCAAAACAAGTAATCGTATCAAATGTCTCTGCGGGATCTAACTCAGTGCAACAAGTAATCTTGGATTCTAAGCCTAATTCTTTAATCCGGTGTTTAACAAAGTTGTAATTAATTGGATTGATATCACAATAAACAACGTGACTAACCTTAGGACAAAGAGCGGATGCGATCGCATGTGTCCCAATCCCACCGCCAAAATCTAAAACTCGACCTTTGGAATTATCGGCAATCAATTTCAGTGTATCGCCAATATAATCAGTACTAGTTAGATGCCAAGTTGCCAATTCAAATAGATAAGCTTCTCCGACTCGATCGCGATAGAATTTACTAGCATCTTCCCAATCAAAATCTCTTCGTCCTAATTCTGCGAGATCTGCTAATGCAGTCGTGAATTTTAGCTCCAATGCTGCTGGCTCGATCTCTAAAAATTGCTGTAGATGTTGCTTTAAATTAAATGCATCCTGCCAATAACCAGTCAGAGTGGGCGGGATTGGAAATGTAGACATGAGCCAGATATGAAAGGACAAAAGATTTAGTCCGCGCAGGCGGACTTTGTATCACCAGCAGCGGTTTTAACCGCTGACTAACTAACTATTAAGCTCGAACTCGATTGGGCAAAGCAAGCTGAGGACGAGCATCTACCACAGTATTTTCAGGCACATCTTGCAATAATACCTCACGAATCAACCGTGCAGCCATCCGTTGGGTTAAACCGCTGGCAATTTTCTGTCCAAAGGATTGGGTTTCAGAATTCATCAATATTTGTGGAATCTTGGGCAAGACAATCGTCGGATCGAAGCCTTTAGTCTGCTGTAAGATGCCCCAAATTCTTTGGATATGTCCCAGCCCTTCTGATAACTGTTGGGTGTTCCGAACAGGGGATTCTACCTTCATGCCTATGCCTTTCTGAATTGCATATGTGACGTTTTGGAGTGTGTTATTCCCAAAATTGTCCAAGCCTTGGACAATTTCATCGGCGAGGTAGTCACGGATAAATGTACCTCGATCGGATAGGATAAATTCTAAGCTTTGGTCGATTACTTGATTGAGATCGTATTCGTCGCTGCTCCGTGCATTTGTTAATAAATTTTCGAGCCGATTCCAGCGGAAGGAACCATCTTTAAATAATAGCTCTTTGAGGGAATTGCGTAGATCGGGAGCGGGATCTGTGAGCAATCTTTTGGCAACGTAGGGATAAGCTTTTGCCAATACTTTAAAGTCAGGATCGACAGAAATCGCAATCCCCTCTAAGGTGGCTAGCGATCGCAAGATCAATGCATAGTAAGCTGGAACTTGGAATGGAAAATCATACATCACACCCGATAATTGATCTGTGACACGCTTGAAATCCATATCGGCGATATTTGTCCCCGCTACACCTAATGAGCTATTGAATACTTGAGAAATAGCTGGAATAATTGGACTTAAATCTGTGTCTGGGGTGAGGAATTCCAATTTCACAAAATCTCGCCCTAACCCCTCAAAATCTCGATTGACTAAATGAACGATCGCTTCAACTAAACCATATCTTTGATAGGGTTTAACTTGACTCATCATCCCAAAATCTAAGTAAGCTAACTTACCATCTGGCATCGCTAACAAGTTACCAGGATGAGGATCGGCATGAAAGAAACCATGCTCTAGTAATTGGCGCAACGAACATTGAACACCAACTTCTACGAGATAAGTAGCATCGAGTCCCTGTGCTGCTACAGCTTCTAAGTTAGTAAGTTTTGTACCCGTAATCCACTCCATCGTCAGGACTCTTCTACCCGTGTACTGCCAGTAGATACTCGGCACATAAATATCTTGCATACCACCGTACAACTCAGCAAATTTTTCGGCATTACGACCTTCGTTTTCGTAATCCATTTCCTCGAAGATCCGTTCGGCAAATTCATCAACGATCGAGACTAAATTACTCCGAATTTGTTTGAAATTAGCTTGCAACCAAATACACAGAGTTCGCATCACATGTAGATCGAGCGCGATGCTATCTGCCAAACCAGGGCGTTGCACTTTAATTGCAACAGTTTCACCGCTCCAAAGTTTGCCTTTATATACTTGTCCTAATGAAGCCGCTGCAATTGGTAAATCACTAATTTCTGCATAAATAGCTTCTGGCCTGTCACCCAATTCTTCTTCGATAAATTGATAGGCAACCTCGTTAGAAAAAGCCGGAATATTGTCTTGTAATTGCGCTAATTCTTCTAGAAATTGTGGTGGGACTAAATCGGGACGGGTTGATAATGCTTGCCCGATTTTGATATATGCTGGCCCTAATTTTGTTAGTAAATTGCGGATTTGGGTGGCTCTTTTGCCGAGATTTTTCTTGCTGCTATTGGTGATTTTGTCTAGCCACAGCCCAAAGGCAAAACTAATCATTGGAAAAAAGATCCCAATGAAGCGGGCAAATACTTTCAGTGGTTGACTACTATAGTATTCGGCGATCGCAATCGGATCGTATTTCAACCAAGTGCCGTCACCCACTTCTTTGACTCGGCGGGAGGTGACAACTTCTTCCTCATCTACTAGTTCTGTTGGTACGGCTGGCACTGCTGGCTGATTGAACGGAGCATCGGACTGAGTAGATGAGGTTGTGTTCATAGGATGATAATAATTAGCCCTGTTAACTATTGTAACAATCTTTGTGAACTGACAGGGGGATAATATCCATAGTACTCGCACTAAAAAGTCTCAAGTAGGGGGTTTTCCTGCTTGAGAAGATCGGAATACCGCAGTGGAGACTGGGAGACTGGGAGATTTGGAGATTTGAAGCAACGATACAGCTATTCACCATTCACCAATTAAATGAAGATAGATTTTAAGTTACATCAACAATGGATGGGTCGATCGATCGAATTAGCTACCAATGCTGGAAATGCCGGAGAGGTCCCTGTTGGAGCGATCATTGTTAGTTCTGAAGGTGAAATAATTGCCGAGGGTGAAAATCGGCGTGAACGAGATCGCGATCCAACGGCTCATGCGGAAATTGTCGCGATCCGAGCGGCCGGGGCAAATCTAAACAGTTGGCATCTCGATCGATGTACCCTATATGTGACCCTAGAACCTTGTCCAATGTGTGCAGGCGCGATCGTGGCGGCAAGATTGGGAATGCTAGTATATGGGGCTGATGATCCGAAAACTGGTAGTGTCCGCACTGTGCTTAATATTCCTGATAGTGCGGCTTCCAATCATAAGTTAACTGTCATCGGCGGCATCTTGGAATCTGGTTGTCGTCAACAATTACAAGATTGGTTTCGTCAGAAACGATCCTAATCGAACATCCCACTAATTTTCAGCAAGGTACATTCCCAGACTAATCGGGGTTGAACGTAAGCGAGTAAGTGCGATCGAGTCTGTTCGAGGAGTTCTACAATTTGAGGAATACGCGATCGCTGCCAATAGGTATATTGGAGATAGTCTACCAGCCACAATTGCTCTGCTGAGTCCAAATCTCGATCGATCTGACTGGCCAATTCTAGTCCCTGACGGCGAGTAATTGGTAATTTAGTCAAACTAGCCAGTAAATCTTCAGGTAGAGTCTGAAGTTGCTCCCAGATGGCAATCGCTGCGCCTGGACTACCTTGGGCTAGTCCGATAATTTCCGGTCGCTCTAGAATTTCAACTTTGCCGAGTTTAGTCAAGATTTCAGTCATCAAAGATCGATCGAGACGTTGGAATGATACCTGCTGACAGCGGGAGACGATCGTTGGTAATAGCGACTCTACACTAGTGGCGATCGTAATAATCGTCGCTTTACCTGGCTCTTCTAGGGTCTTGAGCAGGGCATTAGCAGCACCTTCAGCCATCGTCTCGGCATGTTCGATCGCAATCACCGATCTTTCACCCAACAGCGGTGGACGCGCCAAAAATCGACTGATATCACGAATCTGTTCGATCCGAATTTGTGGTGGTGCTTTCTTCTTCACACCTGCGGCTGAGGCTTCTGCGGCGGAGAGGAGTTTATCTTGATGCTTATATGTCGGTGCTACCCACAATACATCAGGGTGATTGCCCTGGCGGAGTTTTTGCTGGATTAATAACTTTGCTGCCAGGGAATCTGCTCCTGATGCTTGAGCTGATGAGTCAAATATTAGTTCGATGAAACATCTCGCCGCCAAACTCTTGCCGATGCCATCCGCGCCATGAAATAGATAGGCAGGTGCCAAGCGTTGTCTAATGATCGATTGTGTCAATAGTTCAACGGCTTGGTTTTGTCCGAGTAGGGCAGAGCTAAATTGAGTCAAGTTTTAAGTTGTTCGAGTCTTTATTAGAAACTGAATCGTTAGAGCATCGATCGTAATTTTAACGAAAGATAATGATAAACTCCAATTACTCAGCCGTTAGAGCTATCTGTCTATCGCTAGTGGCTAAAACCACCCAATCGTGAATCAGCAGAAATAACTCGATCGAGATGGCACTGTCGCACCGTTGGATGGGTACACTATGGGAGAGTAACGTCAATTGCTGACGGAGCCTGTTAGTAGCAGCATCAATCAGATGCCGCAACCACCCAAATACGTGGATGATTATTTACGCGAGTTACTATGAACACGACTGAACCCAACCTTCAACGAATTTTATTAGTTGATGATGACCTCGTAGTTCGGGCTAAAGTCAGTGAGTCATTAGAGGAAGATGGCTTTGAGGTAATCCTTGCAAAAAATGGTAATGATGGAATTGCCGCTTACCAGGAACATCACCCCGACTTGATTCTAGTCGATGCCGTGATGCCGATTTTAGATGGGTTTGAATTTTGCGAGCAACTTAAGAATCTCGGTGAAAGATTGACACCGATTTTGATGATTACTTCCCTCGATGATAATGATTCAGTCGATCGAGCTTTTGCTTCTGGAGCCACTGATTACATTACCAAACCAATTAACTTGCCAGTCCTTCGTCAGCGCGTGCGGAATCTAGTGCGGCAGTCCCATCTGATCAAAAATCAACTAACTGAACTGCAACAAGCAAATCAGGATCTCAAACTCTTAGCAAATTTAGATAGTTTAACCAAGTTGTCCAATCGGCGCGGCTTTGACGACTATATCCAGAAAGAATGGGATCGGATGAAACGGATCAAGGCTCCACTCTCTTTGATTATGTGTGATGTAGATTTCTTCAAAAACTATAACGATCGATACCTCCATCCCAATGGTGATAAATGCTTAGTTAAAGTAGCTATGTCCATGCGAAGTACTGTCCGCAGAAGTGGCGATTTAGTTGCCCGTTATGGTGGTGAAGAATTTGCGATAGTTCTGCCAAATACCGACGCATTGGGAGCAGTTTCCGTCGGCGAAAATGTCCGCTCGGCAATTAAAGGACTCCAGATTACCCATGAAGCCTCAGCAGTCTGTCCTTACGTGACAGTGAGCGTGGGTGTATCCACAATTATCCCCAATCGTGAAAATGACTTCCAAGCCTTAATTAATGCCGCAGATCGGGCCTTATATCAAGCGAAATCTCAAGGACGCGATCGAGTCACCATGATTGTAGCCTAGCAAAACTACTCCCTTCCCATCCAAGAAATAGACGCTGGTAATCTGTGATTTTAGCTATCCACTATTCACTATCCACTATCCACTATTCTAGATGTCTAATTTTCCACCAGAAAGGAAGTAATTTGTTAAGGAATTATTCAATCCCAAGATCCACAGATGGGGATCGCCTATAGTATCTAGGAGATATGGTTGCTCCTAATCTAGTCTTGGGCAAAGCCTCAGAGTAGCTCCAAATCTTTGATTTGTTGGCACACTGCTACTGAAGTTGCGAAATTACGCCGATGGAATCACGAATATAATTTTTAGCTTTATTGTAATCCTCGATCGTCAATAATCCTGATCGATCCTAGACTTCTTAGCCGCTGGACTTTTCAGCCGCTCTACCAACTATATTAATTAATCTATTGGGCATCTCCCGATTTCACTGCCTATGACTAACTTTCCCTGGCTCACGACGATTATCCTATTTCCGGTTCTCGCTTCCCTCGCGATCCCGATCATCCCTGACAAAGATGGGCGAACAGTGCGCTGGTATGCTCTAATTGTGGGGCTGATTGATTTCATCCTGATCGTCTACACCTTTGCAAATCACTATGATATGCACACCGATCAACTCCAGTTGGTCGAAAGTTATAGCTGGATCTCTCAACTAGACCTGAAATGGTCAGTTGGAGTCGATGGGATCTCGATGCCCTTAGTGTTGCTTACAGGCTTCGTCAGTACCCTAGCAATCCTCGCGGCTTGGCCAGTTACCTTCAAGCCCAAGTTATTTTACTTCCTGATGCTAGTGATGTACGGCGGACAGATTGCCGTCTTTACCGTTCAGGATATGTTGCTATTTTTCCTAGTCTGGGAATTAGAACTCCTCCCCGTCTACTTATTCCTCTCTGTTTGGGGCGGGAAGAAGCGACTATATGCTTCCACCAAATTTATCCTGTACACCGCTGGCGGTTCCCTGTTCATCCTCGTAGCTGCCTTAGCGATGGGATTCTATGGCGACACAGTTACCTTCGATATGCGGGCATTAGCCGCGAAGGACTATACCCACAATTTCCAGCTCTTCATGTATGCAGGGCTATTAATTGCCTATGGGGTAAAACTACCGATCATCCCGCTCCATACCTGGCTCCCAGATGCACATGGCGAAGCCACAGCCCCCGTTCACATGCTGCTGGCAGGTGTCTTACTTAAAATGGGTGGCTATGCCCTCATTAGGATGAACGCAGGGATGTTACCTGATGCTCATGCCACATTTGCACCAGTGCTGATCGTATTGGGGGTTGTGAATATTGTCTATGCCGCCTTAACTTCTTTTGCCCAGCGCAACCTCAAACGGAAGATTGCTTATTCTTCAATCTCCCATATGGGATTTGTCCTAATTGGAATTGCCTCCTTTACCGATTTAGGCATGAGTGGCGCAGTCCTACAAATGGTTTCCCACGGCTTAATCGGCGCGAGTTTATTCTTCCTGGTGGGGGCTACTTACGATCGCACCCACACGCTGATGCTCGACGAAATGGGCGGTGTTGGTCAAAAGATGAAGAAAATCTTTGCGATGTTCATTGCTTGCTCGATGGCATCCCTCGCCCTACCTGGCATGAGCGGCTTCGTCGCCGAATTAATGGTGTTTGTCGGCTTTGCCACCAGCGATGCCTACAATCTCCAGTTTAAAGTGATCATGGTCTTGATTGCGGCGATCGGTGTCGTTCTCACGCCAATTTATCTCCTCTCGATGTTACGGGAAATCTTCTACGGTGAAGAAAATAAAAAGTTAATCGAAAAAGAAGAGTTGGTCGATGCCGAACCTAGAGAAGTGTTTATCATCGCTTGCCTCCTAGTACCGATTATCGGCGTGGGTTTCTATCCTAAACTCTTAACTCAGATTTACGATACAACCACGACATCCCTCACAGCACATCTACGAGATTCCGTGCCAGCAATTGTTGCACACAGACAGTCTACCCCAGTTGCTCTGAGCGAGTCGATCCAGGCACCAAAAATCAATTGATAGTGGATCGTTAAATAGTTGATAGCTCTTTCTACTTGATCGAGCTATCATATTTTCAATCAATACCCTTACTGACTTTTTATTAACGGGATGTAGCGCAGCTTGGTAGCGCACTGCTTTCGGGAAGCAGGGGTCGTCGGTTCGATTCCGACCATTCCGATTAAATAGACTATTTCGCCTCCATCCAATTTGCTCCACTCCCGATCTCGGCTACCATCGGCACACTCAAAGCAATCGCCCCCTCCATTGTCGCCTTAATCTTCGGCTGCAACTCCTCCCACTCATCTTGCGGGATTTCCAACACCAATTCATCATGAACTTGTAGCAACATCTTCGCTTGATATGGCTGCAATAACTGATCGATCGCAATCATTGCCAATTTAATGATATCTGCACTCGAACCCTGAATCGGTGCATTCGCCGCAGCACGTAAATGTCCCGCATCTAGTTGTCCGAGATTGCCAAGATCGTCGAGATTAATCTGATTTGGATCGCTACCTTTTAAGCCGCGCAATTTACCACTTTCAAACTTGAAATACCGCCGCCGTCCGCAGACAGTTTCGACATATCCAAGTGCAATTGCTTCTCGTTTTACGCGCTCTAAATAGTCAAAAATGCCTGGATAACGTTCATAAAACTTGTCAATGAAGATTTTGGCTTCGCTAGTTTTTACGCCCGTTTCTCGGCCAAATTTAGCCGCACCCATCCCATAGACAACACCGAAGTTAATGATCTTACCCACCCGGCGTTGTTCGCTGGTAATTGTATCATTTTCAAACAGTAGTCTGGCGGTGACAGTATGGATGTCTTCGTTTTGGTTATAAGCCGTAATTAAAACTGGCTCCTGGCTGAGGTGGGCAAGGATCCGGAGTTCGATTTGGGAGTAGTCAACTGCCGCGAGAATCCAACCTAGTGCGGGAATAAATGCGCGACGAATTTGGCGACTAAATTCGGTACGGATCGGGATATTTTGGAGGTTGGGATGGGATGATGAGAGTCTGCCTGTACTCGTAACGGCTTGATTAAAATCGGTGTGAACCCTGCCTGTTTTGGGGTGGATTAAGGCGGGAAGTGCGTCAACGTAAGTTGATTTAAGTTTGGAAAAAGTACGATGTTGGAGGATCAGATCTACGACTTCATGTTTACCTTGCAATTTTTCCAAGGTATTTACATCGGTGGAATAGCCAGATTTAGTTTGGCGGATTCCTTTGGTATCGAGTTCAAGTTTTTCAAATAAGATTTGCGCGAGTTGTTTGGGTGAACCGAGATTAAACTTCTCCCCCGCTAGTGCGTAGGTTTCCGCTTCGATTCGATCTAAATCTTTTGCTAAAATTACTGATAGTGTTTTCAGATATTCGGCATCAATATTAATGCCGCGATCTTCCATGTCTGCGAGAATAGGTTCGAGGGGCAGTTCGATTTCTTGCAATAGTGGCAGTAATTTCGGTGCGGCGGCTAATTCAGCTTTGAGTAAATCGTGGAGACGATAGGTACCCCACACATCCATCCCACAATATTCAGCAACTAAGGGGATGCTAATGTTGGCGATAGTTTTTCCTTTGGCGACTAATTCGGTGTAACTTTGGGGAATTATGCCTAAATAACGGCTGGATAAATCGGTGAGATTGTGGCTACTATCAGGATTTAAGACATAGCTCGCCAACATCGTATCGAAGACAACGCCTTGGAGCTTAATCCCTTGGTTTTTAAATACCAATCGATCGAACTTGGCATTCTGGAATACTTTTGGATAAGTCGGATCTTCGAGGATCGATCGCAAGCTTTCTAAGACTAATTCTAACTCTAAATTATCCCCCGCTTCATGCCCCACGGGGATATATGCCATGCTATCAGTTTCCTCTCCCCAACAGCAACCAATCCCGACTAACTTCGCATTGCGCGGTTCTAAATCTGTGGTTTCCGTATCCCAAGCCACAGGATGATTTGGATCTATATGGTGTTGAAGAATGATAATTAAAGCTTGCAATTTAGCTAAACTATCAATGATCTTCGGCTGAATCGGACAGATCCGACTGAGCTGAAATTTCGCCGTATCCTCCGCACTAAAAAACCATAATTCATCACTCTGATCATCAGGGGCAATTAAACTCACTGCCTCCTGACTATCAGGAATAACATCGGGAATCGTCACTCCCCCAAAAGCTTCATGGAGCTTCTCGATATCCTTGTTAAATCGATGCAATTCCAGCGTCTGTAATAACGGCTGAACCTGTCCAAAATCAAACCCAGTTAACTTAGTTTCCTTTAACTCCAACTCCAACGGTACATCAGTAATAATCCGCGCCAAATACTGGGAATGATCCGCATCCTCCTTCCCCGCAACCAGCCGCTTGCCCGTCGCACCTGGAATCTCATCCACTCGATCGTAAATAGTCTTCAGATCTTGATATTCTGTTAATAACTTCACCGCCGTCTTATCACCAATTCCCCGCACCCCAGGAATACTATCCGACTTATCCCCACAGAGAGCCTTGTAATCAACGATTTGATCGGCTCTGACACCCATCTTATCAATTACCCCCTGCTCATTCATCTCAATCGTGCCAGGTTGACCGCTAGGAGAATAAGCTGACGATAGATAGAGTACGCTAACTCTATCTTGATCGTTCACCAATTGGAACATATCCTTATCCCCAGACAAAACCTTTACCTGATAACCAGCTCTACTCCCTCTCCCCGCCAACGTCCCCAAAATATCATCAGCCTCATAGCCTGGAGCCGTAATCGTCGGTAAATTTAATGCCGTCAATAGTAAGTAGAGATTCTGAATATCGATCGTGAAATCCTCAGGGGTTTCCACTCGATCGGCCTTATAATTATCATCAGCTTCATGTCTAAAAGTCGGCTGGCGTAAATCAAATGCGATCGCCATTGCATCCGGTTTTTGACTATTAATAATCTCTACCAAAGCCTTCACAAATCCAAAACAAATACTCGTCGGTACTCCCGCCGAAGTCATCAAGCCACCGCTCTTACTTTTGGCATAAGCATAGTAAGAACGATAAGCCAAAGAATGTCCATCGACGAGAATTAAGAGCGGAGACATAAAAGTAATTAATAGTTGATAAAAGTAGCTACTGTCTAATTTTTGTAGTAAAACCAGACGCTTTAAACTTCTTCAATTGCAACGGCTGACGCGCACTCGATGGTACTGTAATTCGCATCTCAAAATCATTAATTCCTGGCGGTACCTGCTCAATTAAGCCCACCCGTCCCCGATTTGGCAACACATTATTATTGTCCGCATCATAAATCCGTCCATAGACATCCGCATCAAAGACAGTCTTCCCCGACTTATTCTCAGCTTTGCCGATAATCAAAAAACACGCAGCATCTTGTGTCACCCCACCACTCGTCACTGCCCCCTCAGACATTTCTGCCGAACAGTCCTTATAGCTAACATTTGACAACGGAATCGGCGTAATCGCCAAAGCTGCGGGAGCAAATATCCACGTAGACAAAGACAGAACGATCGCAACTGTGAATCTGAAAAAACTACGAATTAGCATGGCGATAAGGGGAGACTGGGAGAGAGAGCTATCAACTATCAACTATCAACTATCAATTAACTCAGAACCATTGTCCCCCATTGAATCGCGAATATGGTGACAGGATGCGGAAGAAGAAATGAGTAGCGATCGAATTCAACACACTATAACTAGTATAAAACCCGATGAGCCCAGGTAGATTAAAGTCGGCTCGATCGATCCCAGGCAATCCCACAGCCTTAATTAGCATCACCACAAACAGCCCTTCCCACACGGCACCAGCGAACTGTAATAAACCATTCCAATCACCATCCCAGCGCAATCTTTGCAACTGATGGTATCCAAAGTCCCAACCTAACCCAAATAATCCTAAATACAATAATGTCAGAAATGTTTGTCCAGCGATCGGATTAAATCTCACAACCATTAAAATTGTGAGTAGCATTCCAATTGTAGCTAGTAATAAAATCCGAATTTGCCAGCGACCAAACAGCGTAAAAGTCATGATGGGCTTATGGAGAATTCGATTAAATTTAACGACGCTACCCACTGGTAGTAACTATTTAATTATACCTGCTAACGATCAATTCATCATGTCTAAATTAACGATAATCTCGCGGTAAGTAGGCTCGATCCAGTATTTATCAGGAGATTGGGTACAAAACCTCCCCGTTCACGGGGACTTTCAAGGGCGAAAACGATAGTTTGAGCAGGCTGCGCTCTCGACTAGCTCAATGTTCCTATTGCTTTTGAGCCATCT
>CASBPY010000065.1 GCA_949127675.1 Synechococcales cyanobacterium PMM_0072 | reverse complement strand
TTTGATAAATAATCGGTGAGATGTTTAGATCATCTATTTGGTGGGCATACTAGATAGAGAAGATAGTTAAATTATCTACATAATTTTACTCAAAATGACTAGAGTTGTTGAAGCATTAAAAGATATTATCCGACAAGAACTATCAGGGCGATTAACTATCAAAGATTCACTGGATAGTTCGATCGCTTGGGAAGCTTATTTTGGGAATGGAAAGCTCCATTTTGCAACTAGTACTCTAGGGCAGAAGGAACGATTGGCATATTTAGTCAAGCAGCATTATGCTGATCTGAATCTGAATGAATTTGAAATGGGACAATCTGATTACCAATTTATTTGTCACCAATGGCAATCAGGAAAATTATCACTTCAACAAGTTCGTCAGATCGCATTTACTTGTACTCAAGAAGCTTTTATCCACATTTTAGCGATCGGCAATGCCGAGATGGATTTCGATCTTGAGGCTAAGTTAGATGTATTGCTTCTCTCAGTTTCTGTCCAACAAGTAATCACACCAACCAAAGAAGTAATTTGGCAATGGCAAAAACTTCGACCACATATTTCATCACCTCTAGTCAGAGTTTATCTTTCTAATGTTGATAGCTTGTATCAACTTTTATGGCAACAACTCCAAAGTACTAAAGCGATCGAGTCTTATCAAACTGCCCTGACCCAAAATCTTTGTATTTATAGTATTGCCAATCAACTAAATATTGATGTTCAACAACTTAGCCATCTGTTACTACCACTAGTCCGTAACCGCAGCGCACAGATTTCTGGATATGGTCAAAAACAAGATGAAGCACGACCATTGATTGCCTGTGTTGATGATAGTCAGACGGTACAAAATAGTGTGAAAATAACCCTAGAATCTCAAGGATATGAAGTAATTAGTCTACTCAAACCCGCTCAAGCGATGACTAAACTCATTCGCACCCATCCGATGCTAATTTTGATGGATATTACGATGCCAGATATTAATGGTTATGAACTTTGTCAAATTTTGCGTAAATCGCCAGGATTGAAAAATGTCCCAATTCTGATGCTCAGTAGTCGGGATGGTATGTTCGATCGATTGAAAGCAAAAATGGTTGGTGCAAATGACTACATGACTAAACCATTTACATCTATTGAGCTTGTGAACATGGTAAACAAGCATATATCCCAAGCTCTAGTAAATGTTTAAGCTGTCGAACATTTAAACCACACGATCGGCTGTTCGCTTTACTTTCTGGCTTCTGTCTGTTCTCATCTACTAATTTAAATAAGTAACAGCTTAAATTAGGGTGAGATTCTAGATCCTATCGGATTATTATTTATATTTTAGAAACTAGTTTAGTCTGTTTAGACTGAAAAAATTCTAATAGTTCTCGATTGACAATTTGGGGAACTTCTTGCTGAATCCAGTGCCCACATTGAGGAATAAGTTTTAATTTAAACGGTGCAGAAATCAACTTTTCTAGTCCTTCGGTCAGTTTATTGCTGAGGAAATTATCATCTTCACCCCAAAGTACCAGCGTCGGCACCGTAATTTGCAGCGGTGAATTATTCCAGTTATTCAACCAATTTTGGGGTGCGAGTAAATAGCGATAGTAATTAAGTGCTGCACCTAAAACCCCAGGTTTCTCTAAAGCTTCTTGATAAATCTGATTATCTTCGGCTGTAAAAGCTCCCTTTCTCACAGCTTGTCCCCGAAAAACATTGAGGATAAAATCTTTGAGATTTTGTTTGATCAACCATTCTGGTAAACCAGGCACTTGAAATGCCAGCATGTACCAACTCCGGCGCAATTGGTCAATATTACTACCCATTTCCTGCCATAACCGCTGAGGATGGGGCGCATTGAGGATGGCTAATCGATCGAGCATTTGCGGGCATTTTTGGGCTAGATGCCAAGCAATTGAACCACCCCAGTCATGTCCAGCAATATGCGCTTTAGCGTACCCTAGTGACTTGATTAGCCCCTGGACATCGTTACTGAGGGTATCGAGATCGTAGCCACTTAGGGGCTTATCCGAATAATTATAACCACGCAGATCGGGGACAACTACTTTGAAGTGACGAGCGAGAGCCGGAATCTGATGTCGCCATGAGTACCAAAATTCAGGAAAACCATGTAATAAAATTACTAACTCGCCTTCCCCTTGAGTGACGCAGTGTAAGCGAATATTGTTGGTTTCAATAAATTCATGCCGCCAACCAGAATCTAAGGAGGCTGTATAAGGGTTCATCTACGTCTTGCCGTTCGCGTTAGCCGGAAGTAATGGTGCGCGTTACTAGTATAAGCTAGTACCTTGAGATCGTCGCTAGTATCTTTTCAGTAGCTGATCGAGTTGTGGAGAGATTTTCATAATACTGATGGTGAATTCGTGAGAAATGGCGATCCATCAAGGTGACGTTATTTTGTTATTATTCTGGGGAAGTTAGTGGATTTTCAGGCGTGGACTTAGGTAATAATTCATCCCGTAATCGTGAAATAATAGTGGCATCATCGACTCGATCGAGTATTTCTTTGATCACTGTATTTGCACCCAATTGTCCCCAGGTACAACCTGCTTCGAGGTAAGTTTGGGCAGCTTTCCCGACCATATACGCACCATAACCGGAGATCGCACCTTGCACCGCACCTGCACCCAGATATCCAGGAATTGCTGTCACATTCACGGTGGAGCCGATCAGTAGTGCGGCTGTTTTCCCCACACCAAAGACAATGCCAGTGGCTAATTCACCTAATAATAAACTAGCACCACTAAAGATAATTCCATTTAATAGTTTAGTCAGCTCATAATTAGTCATCGGGAGATTGTAGAGCTTGGCTAGCGATCGAATCAACCATAAATCTACTAATACTCCACCTAATACATCAAAAACGGCGATCGGGTTTGCTGCCACAGCGATCGCTTTATATCGAGCAAATTTCCACACCAAACTATTTGCTTCAGACTTCAGATTTTCCAACGTACTCTTTGCTAAATTTGATTCAGCCGATCGAGCTTGAACCAACGCATTAATTGCCAGTAAAGATCGACCTTCTCGTGTTAATAACTCTTGAATTTTAGCTTGAAGTGGTTCGATTTGGGGTACAGGTTTTTCCCATTCAGTTTTTTTAGTCCCATCGGCATATTCGATCCGAACTTGCAGTGGCGTTGGATCTGCGGCAATCATTACGACTTCATCTGCCGATAATAATCGTTGCAATAATTCATCACTGGCACCACCATCACTTAAATTCTGCAACTGCTGATAGATGACTTGTCGTTCGATTTCGGGGAAAAGATCGGACTTGTTAAATACTAGTAATAATGGCTTTTGGGCTTGACGTAATTCACATAAAGACTGATATTCTAATTGGGTAATATCACCTGCAATAATAAACAAAATTAAGTCTGCTTGGCGCACAACTTCCGCTGACATTTCCGCCCTGGCTGCCCCATCGATTTCATCCAATCCAGGCGTATCGATTAGATCGATTTGGATGATCCCATCTGGCGACCACCGCACCGATCTCGGAAACCGAGTCACCCCATTGAGTGGCCCTGTTTCGAGGACTTTTTCGCCGATCAAAGCATTTAGCACCGCTGATTTGCCCCGACTGACCATCCCAAATACCGCAATACTATAATTCGTCTGCTCTAGCTTGGCTAAAGTATTCGCTAAAGTGTCCAGATCGCTCTGTAAGCGGGGCGAAACTTCTCCGACTTGTGTGGCAGCATATCGAGACAAACTTTGCTGTAAACTCGCCTTGGCTCGATCGATATCTATAGATACTGGTGCGGGAGCCGTGGCGGTTTTCTCAGGATTACTCATGTTCTGGATGCACGATCGCGAAATTACCCAACACAGTAGCATTCTCCCGCCGATGATGAATACCCCGTTCGCAAAAAAACCGCTAAGATCGAGATCAGCGATCCTCTGATCGAGAGGCTGCGCCATAGATTACTCGACCACAACAGACAGAATATGCGTTTAATTTTGATGACTGGTAAAGGTGGCGTAGGTAAGACTTCCGTCGCGGCGGCAACTGGGTTGCGGTGCGCCGAATTAGGTCATCGGACTCTGGTACTCAGTACCGATCCCGCTCACTCTCTCGCTGATAGTTTTGATATGGAGATGGGGCACGAACCGCGTGAAGTTCGTCCGAACTTATGGGGTGCGGAATTGGATGCACTCAAGGAGCTAGAAGGTAATTGGGGCGCAGTCAAGCGATATATCACCGATGTGCTTCAAGCAAGAGGCATGGAAGGGGTGCAAGCTGAAGAATTGGCAATCTTACCAGGGATGGATGAGATTTTTGGGCTGGTGCGGATGAAGCGGCATTTTGATGAGGGGATTTATGATGTGCTGATTATTGACTCAGCACCGACGGGAACTGCTCTAAGGTTACTGAGTTTGCCGGAAGTTGGTGGCTGGTATATGCGGAAGTTTTATAAGCCATTACAAGCTGTTTCGGTGGCACTGAGACCTTTAGTCGAACCATTTTTTCGACCAATTGCGGGGTTCTCCTTGCCAAATAAGGAGGTAATGGATGCGCCTTACGAATTTTACGAGCAAATCGAAGCTTTGCAGAAAATTTTGATGGACAACACTGTTTCTTCGGTGCGATTGGTGACGAATCCAGAGAAGATGGTGATCAAGGAATCACTCCGCGCTCATGCCTATTTGAGTTTGTATAATGTATCGACAGATCTGGTGATCGCCAATCGGATTATTCCTGAAACTGTGACGGATCCATTTTTCAAAAAATGGAAGGAAAATCAAGAGAAATATCGGTTGGAAATTCACGAAGATTTTCATCCACTTCCGGTGAAGGAAGTCCCGTTGTATACGGAAGAGTTGTGTGGACTCGAAGCATTAGATCGATTGAAGGAAACTCTCTACGGTGAGGAAGATCCTAGCCAAGTTTACTATAAGGAAACGACGACGAGAATTGTCCAAGAAGGCAATAGCCAGTATAGTCTCGAATTATATCTACCAGGAATTGCCAAGGATCAAATTCAACTCAATAAAACTGGTGACGAATTGAATATTCGGATCGGTAATCACCGCCGGAATATGGTGCTACCTCAAGCTCTAGCTGCGCTCCAACCTACTGGTGCGAAGATGGATGAGGATTATCTCAAGATTAAGTTTACTTGATAACTTTTTAGTTAATTAGGGTAGGTTTCGGGAGATCGTAACTAAAAATTTGGTAGTATATTAGTAGCGATAATTTTATTGCAAATATAATATTCAAATAAATTGAGTGTAGAGGTAATTCAAATGTCTCAGTTCACTTGCTACCTTTTTAAATCGATCTCGCTCGGAACCCTGATCCTAGCTACCACAGTGCCAGTGTTGGCAAAAGAAGTAAACCCCACGATCGATCTCAATCCGAATATGCGATCGATCGTATCCTCAACACCAGGCTTAGATATTGGACTACAACCAATTATCGCCCAAGACATCCCGCTCAAACCATCTAGTCAACCAGTTGCTAGCACGCCAGCTCAAGCCAATCAAAAGCAACCATTAGGCTTGGGTGTCAGCGCGGGCATTGGTACACTCGGTATCGGCGTGAATGTAGCCAAATCTTTGACCCCCCAAGTAAATGGTAGATTGGGCTTTAATTTCGGTAAACTCGATACTAATCGCACTGATAGTGGGATTAGCTATGATTCTCAGCTTAACTTAAGCAGCGTCCAACTATTTGGCGACTACTATCCCTTTAGCAGTAGTGGTTTTAGGGTTACAGGTGGCTTAGTCGCTCAAAATAATACATTCTCTGTCACAGGGAAACCTAGTAATGGTAGCTATACGATCAATAACACCCAATATCCAGCTAGTGCTGTCGGCAGTCTAACTGGTGAGTATAAGTATGCTAACTCGATCGCACCTTATGTCGGTATTGGTATTGGCAAGTCCACTAGTGATGGTTTCGGCTTTAATGCTGATCTGGGTGTGATGTTTACAGGTTCGCCCAAAGTCTCTCTCAATGCGAGTAATTCAACTTTCAACAACAATCCGATTACTCGTAACCAGCTCGATAATCAAGTCCGCCAAACTGAAAGCGATCTCAAGGGATTTAATGTTTATCCGGTAATCTCGGTTGGACTTTCCTACGGATTTTAATTAAATATTGGGTGGGCATGTTGGGTTCTCTCCTGAAGGAGAGGCTCCGCCAGCATTCTTCAACCCAACCTATATATCTGTTCACTGAGCGGAGTCGAAGTGAGTTTTGACAGTCAAAATTATGGGTGAAGAGGGACTCGAACCCCCGACCGACTACTTAGAAGGTAGTTGCTCTATCCAACTGAGCTATTCACCCGTACTAGCACCATATTCTATCATACTTTCCCGACAATTGCAGCAATTGCGGTTGGATTTTTCAGAACAGGTGCAGATAGATTGCCCTCACGCCATAGTTCAAATTGGGGCAATCCAGAAGATCGGCAATATTACTCTAGGCGATTCAAGTATTCATAGTATTAAATATTACTATACATCTGATCGTACTGATATATGGACTATGCCCGATCGAAAACGGCAATCATCGATGCACCATTGGTAAATATTGAGGTATCCAACCACCCTGAGCATCACGATGCTAGATTGCGGCTCAATTATCAGGGGCAAAGATACGACTTAATTCAAGCTTTTGCTAGTCACAAACTGGAATTGGCACAACAACGATGGCAACAACAGATCGAAGCAAATACGACTGTGCCCTGTGAATATTTGCTGGTACGAGAAGTTGGTTACTATTCATTATGGGTGTTGGATCAGATCGCTAATCCATCCAGTATAAGTAGAGAATCTGATCGCAATTTGGGATTGCAACAAGCGAGTATTTGGCTATTCCAGGAACTTTGGGTGCAATGGCAAGAGTTGTTGGGACAAAGACAATTACAGATATTCGCAGACAATTTATTAGTCGCAAATTCACACCTGAAATCGAAGCAAGATCTCGATCGATTACTGAGTTTCGATCCATTAGCATCTGAGCAGCTAAATTGGTTACGAGCAGACTTTATTGGATTTGATCGACAGTTGTGCGATCTTACTCAAAAGAAGATGGGACAGCAATTTGGGCAGAAGCTAACGATCGATATTATTGAATCTATGCCAGATTCATTGCGAATAATTTTGATAGATGTATTAGATCTTAAAACCAAATAATATATTCCCCAATATGACTAAGCTGCGACTAGAAAAATCAGATACCCAAACTTGGTTGCGGGGGGAATACGTGACTTATTGGGGGATAATTTGGGCGGTGCTTGCCACAGTCCTCTATCTAAATTTTAGCGTCGTTGATACCCATGCCGCTCGTCCGGTGTGGTTTATTCTAGTAACCACAGGATTAGAAGAAATTGGGCTACTAATCTCCGGCTATCTCTGTTGGCGCAATTGGCAGAGTCCAAATATTCCCAGTGGAAGAGCTGTCTGGTTATTATTTGCGATCGCCATTTTTGCCTTTTTTGGTGGTAATTTGTGGTTCTGTTTATGGGAAGTGCAATGGGGTTTAGATCCGGCTGCTTCCGCTGGAAATCCTTTTTTCGTCTTATTTTACTTAATGCTGATTGCCGGAATGCGACTGGCAATTTTAGATCGAGATGTCCAACTAGCTCCTCAACAATGGGTAATAGTCGGAGCCGCAGCAGCCATCGGTTTGACCATTGGTTGCTGGCTGACAACACTTCCAGCTAGAGCCGGAGTACCGCCAAGTTTATTATCAGTCGAGATCGCTCAAACCAGCCCTAATCACAGCTTAACGACCGGAATGACTACTCCCACCATCAGTCATCAATCGATCGCTAACAGCACCTTAATGAGCTTGGAAACGCCCCCTGAGTGGGTATTAGCAATCGATCGATCGATGCAGCCACTAGTCACCACATTTAATTTATTTTATGTCCTTTGTGATTTGGTCTTACTCACTTTCGCCACAATTCTGTTGCTAGGATTTTGGGGTGGACAATTGGGATTGCCCTGGCGAATGACCGCACAAGCGGTATTATGTTTTTATATCGCCGATACCTGGTTCGCTGCCGCTCACGATCGAGTGCAAGGATATGAAAGTGGCTCTATCATGGAAGTGTTCTGGATTTTTGGGATTGTACAGTTTGGCATCGCTGCTGCGCTAGAATTTGATAACTCCATTCGTGCTCGCCGTTTAGCCCGCCGACGAACCGCTATAAAGTAAACATGAGTTCTAAAAAAATTACCACTGCGGATAAATTGGAGATTGTCGATTTCTATCGTCATGGTGGAGATACGACTGCATCTCTAGCAAATCGTTATGGAGTCAGCAATTCCACGATCAGTCGCATCCTGAAGACTGGGATCCCAGAAGTTGAATACGAGGTCTTGATCCAGCAGAAACGGGGATTGAAAGTCGGAATTGAGGATGAATTCCTGAGTACAATTGTGGCACCATCGATCGATATTCCAGCAGCGACACTACAAACTAATCTAGATCTCAATCAACCAAATACCGATCTGGTAGCTCCTATCCCTACCTTAATTTTACCTGTCATCTCATCGTCAACCAGCACAACAGAAGAGGATAGTAGCGCGCCCCGCAAGCTGCGTCGTCGATCTTCCGCACCATCAACAATTGTCAAGGATCAGCCAATTACAAAAACAGAGATTGAGGAGCCTACCATTGTCAGAACTCCACCTCAAATCTCTAGCTCAGCAGTCATTCCCACAACCGATACTGTCGAGCCACCACCACCAATTTCGCGCACGCCAGTACTACGAGAAATAGTCGCGGATTCAGAGAGTAGATACGCTCCGCCGCTAGTTGCAGAGATTCCCGCAGATGATCTGGAAGAAGATGATGATGATGACACCGAGGATGTCAATGTTCTAGCGGCGATGTTTGGGGAAGAAGTTTCTGATGACGATGAAGAAGAGGAGGATGATGAGGATGATTCTACAACAGTCGATCGACCATTAGATCCAAATCAGCTCCTCACAAAAGATCGATTACATGTTCAAATCACTCCACTATCTCAAGCTACCTTACCGCGTACTTGCTATATCGTGATCGATAAGTTTGCGGAATTAATCGTGCGTCCACTCAAAGACTTCGCCGATCTTGGGCAGATAGCTGGCGAAGAAACCCAGCAGCGGACGTTACCAATTTTTGACAATCCGCGAGTGGCAAAAAGATTTTCCAATCAACGCACTCAACGAGTAATTAAGGTGCCAGATAGCAAAGTCTTTTATAAGACGACTCAACACCTTAAGCTAAAGGGAATCACGAGGTTGTTAGTCGATGGAAATATTTATTCGTTGAATTAGGTTAATCAGCGACTGAAGTCGCCGCTAATGATGCAAAGTCCGCCTACGCGGACTAGTACGAGAAAAATATTTGCTTAACCGAACCGTATTGAGTGATGCCGACCATTCACTATTCACTAATTTAAAGCTGGTAAATTATTCAATCCAACCACAACACGGGGATTACTCTGCTTGAGCTGGGCTTCAAACCCCCAGCAAGCATCGGCATTAGTTCGATTGAGTGCTGTCTTGGCTTGACAGCGTTCCGAGAGGATTTGGGCGATGCTCGTTAGCAATAATCGATCGCTCTTTTGATACGCAACTTCAAATAGTTTAATCGATTCGCGCAGATCATTATCATTCTGCTGTTCTCGTCCGCGAATTCCGAGTAGTTGTGCCTTATAGTAAGTTAGCTCAGGATTTTGAGGCGCAAGCTTGATGGCGGCATTGATGGCTGTATTTGCCTTATCGTACTCCTTCAAATCCCGATAGCCAACATACATACCCCGCAGGGCTAGATATCTAGGCTGGGCATTTTTTAATTGTTCGATCGCTTGCGTGGTATCAGAAAATGGTACATTGACAGCAAGCAGGAGATCCATATAACCCTTGACCAGATTTAGTTCTGGATTTTTGGGATCGAGCTTTTGGGCTTTATCCATATATTCAAATACTTTTTGGAGCTTATTTAGCGCACCCAATGCACCACCATTAGCTTTTTTTAGCTCATAAGCACCTAAAATTCCGAATCCAACTCCCTGGTACAAATTCCCGCGCATCGGGTTTGTTTTCATCAATTTTTCAGCAGCTTTGGATGTTTTTTCACCATACTCTCGGACTTTTTCATAGTCTCCGGCACTAAAAGGATAAAGAGTATTCATCGCATAAGTTAGTGGATCATTTGGTTCAGTTTTTAGTGCTGCTTCGAGGTATTGTTTGGCTTTGACATAGTTGCCATCACGAAACATGGCTTCCTTCGCTCGCTCAACATTAGTCCCCTGTTGTGGTTTCTGGGGTATCATATTGCTGTTGGGTTTGGCTGGTTTTGCCGCAGCTACTGCTGGTGAAATAATCGGGTTTAATTGGCTAATTGGTGCCACAATTGCCGATTGAATTAGGGTAATAACAGTGGCGAAGATGAGTAGTGTGTGGGAGGAGAATTTTAAGTTCATAAATTCTGAATTAGTAACTATTGGGTATAAACGGGGGTGTTAAAAATATTCGCGCTCGTGTAGATTAATTGGATCGCCCCGTCGTACTAATGGCTTGAAAATCACAATATACTATACAGC
>CASBPY010000064.1 GCA_949127675.1 Synechococcales cyanobacterium PMM_0072 | reverse complement strand
CCGCGTTTTTGCTCTGAGCCAACGAAGTTGATCACGTTTGGGGTGTTTTTGACTACCTGCCACGCATCATCATCCATTGACATGCTCACCAAAACATAGCCAGGAAAAACTTTTTCCTCGGCGGGTGTTTTAGAGCCATCTTTCTTGAGTCTAATTGTGGGAGTTTGGGGAATCTCGATTTGGTAGATCCGTTCGCCCATCCCAAAGGAGTGAATCCGTTGTGATAGATCGATTTTAACTCGATTTTCACAGCCAGAAGCAACTTGGACGGCATACCACCGAGCTGGTTCTTTGACTTTGCTCCCACGATCTTGCTCATCAAGATCTTCGTCTATGTCTTCATCTCTGATAAAACTCATACAAATACCTTACCAGCAGCCCAGCTAAACAGGTTGTTGACCAAATAAATAGTGAGTGCAGATATCGTCACCATCGCGATTACCGCGAGGGATTCACTGATCAGTTGTTGACGGCTCGGCCAAATTACTTTGGTGAGTTCATCCTTGCTGTCTTGGACGAGTTGAACCGGATTGAATCCAGGTGCTGACTCGACAGTCGCTGGAGCAGGTTTGAGTGGTTCGGGTTTTTTGACCATAATCTCTAGCTCCTATTGATCACAAGAGGATATGAGGTTAACAGATCTTAGTTTACCCGAAATTTTTGTCTCTCGCTCAAGTAAATTACCCTACCAGTATTTGTGATCAGTCAGGCTAAAAGATCACTATATTCAAACCTGGATCGACTAAATCAGGATAGTTTCCAAATTAGATCGGGAAATTGGCTGGATGTATCGATCGGCGATTCCTGTTGCAGTATCAATGTCGTAGCGTTTGTCTTTACGTGGATTCACGGACATACTGAAAAGGCACCTTGCGGTATTTCCGTAGATCAACGCTGTTTAGGATTGGGGGGTGTAGATAAGAATGTAGCAGTGGAGGAAACAAATCAAGGAATTCAAACCGAAGTTCATTTCTTTCACTAATCTCTCAGCTTTCGATTTCCGAACCCCTCTGATGTGATTATGCCCACTCAAACGGCAAATTGCATCAATCCAACAGCATCTATCTCTAAATAAGGTTGTTTACATGATGGCTACTCAGGTTTCCGCTCATTCTGAATCGATGTCCTTACTGACTGCCTACTATCAACAGCCTACCGTCAGAGTCCGCAACCAACTAGTATTATTAAATGCTGGTCTAGTCAGACAAATCGCCCATCGGATTGGTCGTCAATGTGCAGAACCTTATCAAGATTTAGAACAGATTGGTTACTTAGGTTTGATTCGGGCGATCGAACGCTTCAATCCTCACCAAGGCTGTGCTTTTAGTTCTTTTGCTGTTCCATACATCCGAGGTGAAGTTCTACACTTCCTGCGCGATAAGAGCAGTGTGCTGAAGATTCCCCGCCGCTGGCAAGAACTCCAAAAAGAAGGTGAAAAAGTTCGTCAACAATTGACAGGTAAATTGGGTAGAAAAGTAAGTGACGAAGAAATCGCCGAAGTATTGAATGTGTCTGTAAATGAATGGCGCGAAACTCAAGCCGCAGAACACAATCGCCAAGCTCTCAGTCTTGATGCTACTGTCGGTCAAATGCTAGATTGTCCTGTGACTCTCGGTGATAGCTTGCCTGATACTCGAGAGCAACAACGTCAATATGTCGAGGAAGAACGCCAGCAATTGGAAGGGGCGATCTCTGAACTCGAAACCAAAACTAAACAAGCGATCGAATTTGTCTACATCAAAGGATTACCCCGCAAGGAAGCTGCCAAAAGAATTGGGGTCAGTCCAATGACGGTGACTCGCCATCTCCAACGCGGTGTCAAACAATTATCTACACTTTTACACCCAGAGGAAGCTTTATTGTCTTAGTTGATTCGTTGGCGCAGCCTTCCCTTGGGGAAATCGATTCAGGTTCGCCATTATCCCGTAGAATCTGGGACAAATTTTTAGGAACCCTAAATTTAAAAGTGAGGAGTAATCCTCACTTTTTTGTTGCTGTACAGAACCCATTTGAGATCTTCGGGTGAGGAGGGTAGGTTTTGTTTAAGATTGAACAGTGACATCGATATTAGATTGCATAAACCTACCCCTACAGATCTCTCTCCCAACTCCCAACTCCCCCATCACTCATTCCCTTTGGGTAAAATCGAAAACCGATAAATCAGATACAGGATAACCCCAAAAGTTGAGAGCGTAATCAGGGAAGTAATCAGTTGAAAAACACTTTTAATGATCGTCATGCTAAATAATCCACAAGCAACGATCGCCAAGAGTTTACCACTGGCTGGAATCCCGTTAAACCAAGCCAGAAAATTTTGATAGCTCCGATAAAGTGAATCGATGCCGACATCGGCGAAATTCACATTAATCTCTTTGAGTGGCTGAGGTTCAGATTTGGTCGATCGATCGAACCCAACTTTCATATCTTGGAAGCGGCGTTGCCAATTGGATTGTTGTTGTTCAGGCATGAGTCTGGGTAGATGTTAGGGTTTAGGCTTTAGGGTCATAATATCGAGAATCATAGCAAGTTTCATCATGGAATTCACCATCCACCATCAACTAATCTTGAACTACTTCAACGGCAATCACATCGATCGTATCAGCAGGAGTATCGCGGACAAATTGACCTCGATCGACTTTGAGGACTTCACCACAATTGGTACATTGAATCTCACTGCCATTTACACCTTGCAGAGGATTGCTACAGACAGGACATTCAGCTTCGACGATACTGCGGCGGAGCCACCAGAAGAAGCCCAAAAATCCGATCACGGGGGTGATAATTACCAATCCAATCACGACTAGGGCTGATTTTACCAGCCAGCCTAGTCCGAGGCTGCCCAATAATAGGCATACTGCCAAAATTGTTAGCCAGGATTGAAACCGAGGCAGATTGACTTGAAATAGATTAGGGCTGTTGTTGTTCACTCAAGTTTAGCTCCATTGAACTGGAAGCCTAGTCTTTGTTTAATTGAGGATCGTTCTCTATATCTCTAGTTTATCAGGAATATCTGGTTACTGCGACCATTAGCGATCCTGAAGAAACTCTGTAAAATTAGAGACTGTAGGGTGTGCCATTGCTCGATTGGGATATTCAGTTGTTAAATTGGGATTGGTAAGTGCCTGGTTAATGGCATTGGATCTGACTAAATTAGTACCGAAAGTCGGAGCTAGTTTAGGAGCTGCTGATGCCTTTACTGCGACTTGGGCGATGGGACAAACTACGGTTGTTTACTTTGAGGCAGCAACGTCGAAACCAGAAGTGACGCTGGACTCGATCACACTCCGCCAATTG
>CASBPY010000063.1 GCA_949127675.1 Synechococcales cyanobacterium PMM_0072 | reverse complement strand
GCTCAAGCCAGCTTGGATCAAGCATCTGTCACAGCATCCCAAGCGGGGGAAGTGTTATATATCCACACCCGTGCGGGAGAAGTAGTTGGCAGCGATGGGATCGTCGAAATTGGGCAAACAGAGCAGATGGAAGCGATCGCCGAAGTTTATCAAAGCGATGTGGGGAAGGTGCGCTTGGGGCAAAAGGCGCGAGTATCAAGCGATGCGATTACTGGCGAACTGACGGGCACTGTCTCCCAGATTGGCGCACAGGTGCGGCGACAAACGATCGTCAATACCGATCCGAGTACAAATATCGATGCCAGAATCGTCGAAGTTCATGTGACACTCGATCGAACATCGAGTCAGAAAGCAGCCAAATCGACCAATTTGCAAGTCCAAGTGACGATTGAACAATGATTAAATTCCTTGGGCAACTAAAACGCCGCACACCTTTAGGCTGGCTGCAACTAAATCACGATCGAGGTCGGTTACTCGTCGCGATCTCCGGCATTGCCTTTGCCGATCTGCTGATGTTTGTGCAGCTTGGCTTTCAAAATTCCCTATATGACAGTAACACTCGGATCGATCGAGCCATGTTAGCCGACATTGTGTTAGCCAGCCCCAAAGCTCTCAACTTTCAAAATCTCTCCACCTTTTCGCGGCGGCGGCTATTTCAAGCAATGGATACCCCCGGAATCCAAACCGCAGGCGCACTATACGTCAATACTATTACCTGGAGAAACCCCCAAACTCGCTTCAGTGCTCCCGTTCAGGTGGTCGGATTCGATCCCGATCGACCAGCATTTAACCTACCAGAAGTCAACCAACAACTTAACAAAATTAAATTGCCAGATGTGGTGCTATTTGATCGTGGGGCTAGAGGTAAATACACCGAAGTCATTGCCCAACTCGATCGAGGACAGACTGTAACTGCCGAAGTCGATCGACGCACCCTGACGATCGCTGGACTATTTAGACTAGGGGCTTCCTTTGGTGCCGATTCTAGCCTGATGACCAGCGATCAGACCTTTCTCCGCCTCTTCCCGCGCCGAGATGCTGCCAGTGTGAGTCTCGGACTGATTCGGCTCAAACCAGGCTACGATCCACAGCAAGTCGCCGCCGCGCTCCAGGCATCTCTCCCAGAAGATGTGCAGGTACGGACGGCTCAGGAATTTATCCAGTTCGAGGAAAACTACTGGAAAGTCGCCAGCCCGGTCGGATTTATCTTCAGTCTCGGTACTGCGATGGCGTTTGTCGTCGGAGTCGTAATTGTCTATCAGGTACTATCAACCGATGTAAATAGTCATCTCAAAGAATATGCCACCTTCAAAGCAATGGGCTATAGCAATACCTATTTATTAGGCGTGGTGTTTGAAGAGGCGATTATTCTAGCATTGCTAGGGTTTATCCCTGGCACCATTTTATCCTTTGGAGTTTATGCCCTAGCCGCCAAAGCCACCGCTTTACCGATTTATATGACCGTTGCTAGAACAATCATGGTGTTCGTCCTCACACTGGTCATGTGTGCCCTGTCCGGCGCGATCGCTACCCGCAAACTCCAATCTGCCGATCCTGCTGATATGTTCTGATTTAGTGAATAGTGAATAGTGAATAGTGAACAATACAACTAATACTCAACCTGCTGTTAAAATTCGCAATTTAGATCATCACTTTGGTCACGGTCAATTACAGAAACAAGTTCTAACGGACATCAATCTCGACATCAACGTTGGTGAAATTGTGCTGATGACGGGTCCCTCCGGCTCTGGTAAAACAACGCTACTGACTCTAGTTGGTGGCTTGCGTTCTGCTCAATCTGGCAGTTTGCAAATATTCGGGCAAGAACTCTATGGTGCAACCTCCCAAGAGTTGACCGCAGCGCGTCGGCACAATGGTTATATTTTTCAGGCGCACAACCTCCACAGTAGCCTCACCGCCTTCCAAAATGTCCGTATGGGCTTGGAACTGCATCCCAGTTATTCGATCGCCGAGATGGAAACTCGCGCGATCGAGATGCTGGAAACAGTGGGATTGGGCGATCGAATTAACTACTATCCCGATGATTTATCCGGTGGGCAAAAACAACGAGTCGCCATCGCTAGAGCCTTGGTCAGCCATCCGCAACTAGTTTTAGCCGATGAACCCACCGCAGCCCTAGACAGTAAATCGGGGCGAGATGTGGTCAGTTTGATGCAAACCCTGGCTAAAGAACAGGGCTGTACGATTTTGTTAGTTACCCATGACGATCGCATTCTGGATATTGCCGATCGAATTGTGGACATGGAAGATGGTCGCCTGCTAGACAAGTAATCGTCTTCCAAATCGGTAATCTCACCAGCCAATATGAGGACAGCACAACATCATTATTACCTTTGCAATGGGGAAATTATCGACGATCGCGGTGCCCGATTGGAACTCCGCGATCCTAGTGGTAGTGAAAGGGGTAGACTGTTGACAGTTAGTTGGCTAAATAAATCTTCGATCGAAACGATATGCAATCCAAGTCTCCGCTCAATTTACTCCAATTGTTAAGTAACGATCGATCGCCAAAACGTCAGTTTGGGGTGATCGGCTTAGGTCGGTTTGGTCGATCTGTATGCAGTACGCTACATCACATGGGCTACGAAGTCCTGGGTGTCGATCTGACCGAAAAAACCGTTGCTACTGCCATCAACGAAAAAATCGTCAGCCACGCCATGCAGCTTGATTCGCGCGATGGATCTGCGTTGCGGGAGTCGGGTATTCTGGAGCTAGATACCGTAGTAGTCGCGATCGGTAGTTTTCTGGAAGAGAGTATTGTCACCACCCTTAATGTCAAAGAGGGCGGTGTGAGGTATGTAGTTGCCAAGGCTTCTTCGGAAACTCACGGCAAGCTGCTCGAAAAAGTAGGCGCAGATCTAGTCGTCTACCCAGAGCAAGAAGCGGGCTACTTATTAGCGAATAAATTGACGAAGCCAGGGATTTTAGAACGGTTTAAGCTCGATCCAGATCATAGCATCGTCGAAATTTCGGTGCCGCCAGAGTTTAGTGGTAAAACACTCCAAGAGTTGCAACTGCGCCACAGTTACGGCATCAATGTCCTGGCTGTGGGCAATCCCGAACATTTCGATATTAATCCCAGTCCAAATTTACGCTTGCAGTTAGGTTTAATTATGGTGGTGCTAGGCGATGATCGATCGATTCACAAGTTACCATTAGTGCATCAACCGACCGCCTGATTTATCTCAATCGTCGATAATAAATGACTGTGAACCGAGAGTGAGCGCAAGGGAAACCGAACCGAGTGCGGGGAGTGTCAAGCTGATCATTCTCCTCAAACTATTGTCCAGACTTTTTCGGCTCTGGTTGAACAGATTTTGCTGGTGCTGGTTGTTCGAGTTTTTTCTGTTCTGGTTGGATAGATGGTTGGAGCACTGGCTCGACAGATGGTTCAGATTCTGGCTCGACAGGCTTTACTGGTTCTGCTTGGATAGATTTTTCTCGATCTGTTTGGCCGCGATTGTCATAGATATAACCGCTCTTATTAATTACTCTCGTAGAAACTGAACGAACGATTAGTTCCAGCGGCTGGTCAGTTAATTTTGATAACTTAGCTTCTAGGGTGGCAACGGATTGAGGAGTGATGATAATCGGCGTTGTCAGCTCGGCAGTAACCAGGTTTTTTTGATCATCTCTGGTAAATCTTACATCGGTCACAAAAGTACCTGGAAAACCGATAATACTTTTAGTGATTTCTTTTCGGACATTTTGCTCAAATTGTTGCTTTGCTAAAGAAGTTTGAAAGTTGAAACCTAATAATCCGACGAGCGAGATTAGCAGTCCAAAACTAACTGTATTTCGCAGGAGCAATCGCTTTAGTCCACGATCGATTGTCGCGATTTTATGATAGCCATGCAGCCACAACACGACAGAAGAAGCAACCTGAATCGCCACCAAGTTAGCAAAGAATAACAGAAACGCACCTGTTGCTAATTTGGTTTCACCCCGCACCAATAAAATGCTACAAGTGGCCAGGGGCGGCACCAGGGCAGTGGAAATTGCCACACCAACTAAACCGACGCTCAGTTTGGGGGAAATAGTCGCATAGGCACCAGCAGCACCGCCAGCGAGAGCGATCGCTAAATCCAGAATGCTCGGTGCAGTGCGAGAGAAAATTTCCTTGCCCAAGGGTACATCATCATGGATTTTACCAATAATTGCCGCGACGATCAAAACGGCGGCAACTCCGGCAAATTCGGCGAGGATAGCTTTGTACAGAAGTTTATTATCACCTTCCACCAAACCCAGTGCAACACCGACAATCGGCCCTAAGAGCATCGCCACAATCATCGCCCCGATCACAACGGCGGTACTATCAGCAATTAGTCCATAACAAGCAACGATCGTGGCGAGAATATTCATCACCAGATAGGGAATGGTGAGTGATGAATTGTCTTCAATACTTTTAGATACAGACAAGCGATAATCGGTTGATTCAGATGGTACGTCGATCGATCTTGCTCCTAAATAATTATTCGGCTTTTTCATTCTAACGATCGATTTTCAATTTGATTGGGAGTAGTCGGTTGGATCGGTCGAACTATTCAGCAATAACCCGCATTACAGTATCGACATTGCCAGCTCTTAATTCATCTAATGGCATCTTTTCTTCGTCCAAACGTGAATTGGGTGACAATAAAAACTGAAGCTTCTGCCAGTCAGAATAAGCGGTTAATGTTTTTAGAATAGTTGCTAGACCTGGTAAAACTTGTCCATCTGCTGCGAACTGCCACGCTGGATATAGGTATCGATCTTGCCACCATAGTCCAATTATTTCTTGTTGCGATCGCAGATCGTCTAAAGATGTCAGACTATTAACAGCTAGGGTTTGCATGACTCGATCGGCATCCCAATAGCCACCTTCAGACATGAGTAATTCCCATTGTAGATCGAGGACGTTTAGATTCGATCCTGTCACTTTTTGGCGATCTATATTATCCTGAAGGCTGGGATTTTCTTCGCGATCTGACATGAATTTTTGCTCTGAATAAGTTAGTATGAAAGGCGAGTTTTATTTGAGATTAATTAATTTTTTCGGTGGTTGTGAGCATAAACAAAGCCAGCTAAGAATTTTTACTATTTCAGCATCTGATTTATTTGGATCGATCGAGATTACATCCAAAATATTTTAATGCTATGTTGCTGAAAATATCTGATCCAATTTAGCCCGAACTGCTTGAATGTCTTGCCACATTAACCATTTGGGTTTGCCGACATCTGGGGCGGGATTGCGGAGGAGATAGGCTGGATGAAAAATTGGCATACATAGTCTGCCTTCCCATTCAATCCAAGTGCCGCGAATTTTGCTGATGGCTTCTTTTTTACCTGTGATTGCTTTGACGGCGGTTGCTCCGGTGAGGAGGATAATTTTGGGATCTACTAGGCGAATTTGTTCGAGTAAATAGGGCTTGCAG
>CASBPY010000062.1 GCA_949127675.1 Synechococcales cyanobacterium PMM_0072 | reverse complement strand
GATTTGAGCCGTGTTAATTACTAAATCTTGGTGGAGACCGATCGCGTTAATTAGAGCTGCTACTGCCAACATTTGCGTGCCGCCAGCGAGTAAAACACCCGTAGATCTACTTGCGGCGATCGCCATTCCAGCTACGACGATTTGCATTGGATCGCCTACTGCGGCTACTAGTTCAAATGGTGAGCAGTGGATGGTGGATAGTTTTGATAAACCTTTTGTGACGATTTCGGCTTTTTGGTGATGATTGCAGACTGGGTGACTGCTATTGACTTTTCCTAGTGCGTCGATGCCCAAGCCTGTCAGTACACTCAGTGCTGTGGTGGTACCCCCAACGACACATTCGCCGAGGACTAGATAGCTATCTGGGTGGAGCACTGCCAATTTTTCACCCCAAATTAACCCTTGCTGATAGAGATGTTCGACCATTTTTAACGGTAGAGCTGCTCCTCTGGTCAAGCAAGCTGCTGGTAGCCCTTCTAGATCAATGTGGGGGACGGTTGGGGCGATCGGTAAACCAGCATTGAAGATATATGAGGGTAGATTTAAAGCAGCAATAATCGCGCGGGAGATATAGACAGGTGACGCACCTGCAATCAGTGGTGGCAATGGATAATCAGGATTGGGTTGGACTCCACGGGCTAGAAATTCGGCATCGGCGATCGCTGTGTATCGCCGATCTTCAGGTGTTTTACCTGCTGCGGAAATGCCTGGAATCAGGCAAGTATCTGTAAAACCCAACACACAAGCAAATACTGGTAACTTCCCGCGATAGAGATCCAACCACTGTTGTGCCTGTAATGGTGCTGTCTGAATCTGAATCATTTGTAGTTAGAACTTGGGAGATAAAAGTTGGGAACTATAGAGTTAGTAGCATTTCTAATCTACTCACTTTCAGGATATAAATGCCAGAAATCAGCGAAGGCAAGCGACAAATGGATACGAGGCATCAAGGGAAAGGCTCTACTAGCGAAAGATCGCGGACTATTTTGATTGTGGAGGACTCATTGTCGTACCGCAAATTATTGCGTGAGTACTTGAGTCAAGATAATCGCTACATCTATACAATCCTCGAAACAGCGACAGGTGCAGAGGGCTTGAAACAATATCGGGTGGCTAAACCCGATGCAATCTTGCTTGATTATTTGTTGCCAGACATGAATGGGCTAGAATTTTTGCACGCCTTACAGCAGCAAATCAAAAAGCCAGATCTACCTGTAGTGCTGTTGACACAGTATGAGAGTGAGCACTTGGAATCCCAAGCGATCGAATCTGGTGCCCAGCAGTACCTAAGTAAGTCAGAAATCACCACCGAAAATTTGCGACTGTCCCTCCATAACGCAATTAAGCAGGGAGAACTATTGCGGCAGGTTGCCGCTCTGAAATTAGAAAATAGTCAACACATTACAGCTTTGAATCAACATGAAGAACAGTTACGACTAGCATTAGCCTCTGCTCAGATGGGGATTTGGGATTGGAATCTGCTGACTGGTAAGGTGCAATGGAACCGAGAGCACGAAGAATTATTTGATTTAGAGCCTGGTAGTTTTGATGGTAGTTATGAAGCATTCGATCGTTGTATTCATCCCGAAGATCGGGCGAATGTGCATAAAGCAGTGATTCAATCGATCGAAAATCAAACTAGTCTTTGTCATCAATATCGGATTATTTGGGCAGATGGGAGTATTCACTGGATCGAAACTAGAGGTGAAGTGTATCTAAACAACGATCAGAAAGCAGTTCGCACTATCGGAACCGTCGTAAATATTGATAAGCGGCATCAAGTACAACAGGCATTGCAAAATCAAGTAGAGCAACAACGCCTAGTGATGGATATGACTGTGAGAATTAGACGATCTCTGGATTTGCAAGAAATCCTCCAAACTACTGTCAATGAAGTCCGGCAATTCCTCCGCACAGATCGGGTAATTGTCTATGAATTCTCGCCAGACTGGACGGGAACTGCCACAGTCGAGTCGGTGGGATCGGGCTGGCAGTCGATTGTACACACTCAGGTTAATGATACTTGTCTTGAATCTTGCATTCGCTCTTTTCAGCAAGGGTTCGTAACAGTAAAATCCGATATTTACAGTGCTGACATCAACGTTGAACATCTTAAACTGCTAGAAAATTTTCAAGTCAGAGCAAATCTCGTAGTACCAATCCTCAGAGGAAATGAACTGTGGGGATTACTAATTTCGCACCATTGTTCGGCTCCGCGTCCGTGGCAAACTGCTGAAATCGATCTCGTCAAACAATTATCCATTCAACTGAGTATTGCCATCCAGCAAGCTGATTTATTTGCCAAAGCACAGGTAGAATTGACACAACGCAAACAAGCAGAAATGAGGATGCAACTGCTAACTGCTGAATTAGAGCAGCGTCAAGCCCTCGAAAAACTCAAAGATGAATTTATCGGTATTGTTAGTCACGAATTGCGGACTCCATTAACTTCGATGCAAGGATCGCTGGGATTATTGGTGATGGGGTTGCTGGATGATGAACCGGAACAAAGAAAACAGATGATCGAGATTGCCGCAACCGAAACCGAACGTCTTGTTCGGATGGTTGATGATATTCTCGATTTGGAAAGATTGGAAAATAATACTCATGGCATGGCACAGCAATGGTGTAGTGCGCCAGTTCTAATTCACAGGGCAATTGAAGTGATGCAAAATATTGCCAATGCTGCGGGAGTCCACGTAGAGATACATTGCCCACCGCTAGAGATTTGGGTAGCACCAGATCGCCTTGTCCAAGTACTTATCAATCTCCTTAGCAATGCGATCAAATTTTCTTCACCCGCTCAGATTGTGTCGATTAAAGCAACCGTTATTGACGATCAGATCGTCAATAATTTGGTTCAATCTACCTCGGTAATTGCGTTCCAGCAACTCCATATTACGATCAAAGATTGCGGTAGAGGCATTCCCGCCGATAAACTTCAGACTATTTTTAATCGATTTCAACAAGTAGATGCCTCTGATTCCCGCGATAAGGGTGGTACTGGCTTGGGCTTGGCGATCTGTAAATCGATTGTTGAGCAACATCATGGCCGAATCTGGGTAGAGAGTGTGTGGGGACAAGGTAGTACGTTTTTCTTAACTTTACCTCAACCAATGCAAGAAAAAGCACTAGTAGTGGGTACTTTAGAGAAACAAGCTCACCATCGTCGATCGATCGATTCTAAATCCAGCATCACTAAATTAAAGTTCAATTGATTATTTAGTACTTTCTCCTATCTTTCCAATCCACCCTTTCTGCTAATTTTTATGAGTATCACAAGCCAAGCTAACGTTAAATTTAAGGATTTGATCGCTGAATTTAACCATATTAAAGCTAATAGTTTTAGTGGTAATCTGATTATTCAAGTCGCTGATGTGCCGAGCTGGATGTTGTACTTCTCTCACGGACTGCTAGCAGGAATTAGCGGTGGTATCGATGCGATCGATCGGTGGACACGTAATTTAGCTCTAGCTTCACTAAATATGCCACTCGATCGATTAATTAAATCTACAAATGATCGAGAGATATTTCTTAATGCCAATAAAATTGCTCAAGAATGTGTAGCAAAGGAAGTCTTATTTGATATTATTCAATTCAGCCAAAATCAAGAAGATCGACTGTCATATAAATTCATTCCAATTAATGATAAGAATACTCAAGTACAATCAGCTCTACCACTGTTAGAAATTCAACCAATTCTGACGACAACGATTCAATCATGGCAAAAATGGGACAAATACGGGTTATCGCTCCATGCACCTAGCTTGTTTCCAATTATTCAAGACTCAAATCAGATCGCCAAGTGTGAAAATGATAAAGAGTTGCAATGTTTAATTGCTTCGATTGATGGCACTAAATCACTGCGTAGTCTAGCAATTCAGCATCACAAGCATTTAATTGATATGGTGATTCCGTTGTTGCCACTACTAAACCTGAATGTAATTAGCTTGTCCGTCTCAAAGCAATCCAGTGCAGAGCTGGATCTCGATCCTAGTAATAAGCTTGATTTGGAAGTATATCTAGCTGCTTCCACAACTGAACAATCAGCTCAGATTGAAATTTCTGTACCAGCTCACGGTTTACAAAATCGAACAATTACGAAATCAATTCCACTAATTGCTTGCATCGATGATAGTCTCTCCGTTTACATCAGTATGGAGAAAATTATTACAGATTATGGCTATCGCTGTTTTGGAATCCAAGATCCACTTAGAATTATTACTGGATTACTTAAAAACAAACCTGATTTAATCTTCTTAGACTTAGTAATGCCCATAACTAACGGCTATGAAGTTTGCGAACAAATCCGAAAAACACCTAGTTTAGCCGATATTCCGATTGTAATCCTGACTGGTAATGATAGTCTGATCGATCGAGTCCGAACTAAGTTTGTAGGTGCAAATGGTTTCCTTGGTAAGCCAATTCAGGCATCATCTGTGACCAAAATGATTGATAAATATCTTGAATATAAACAATCTAATTTAACTCAATCAGGTAAGAAATCTAATCTGATTTCGATCTCCGAAACTGGGATGATCACTCCACAGCATCAAGCAATAGTTAACAGTATTGGTAAGCAAGTTTTAGTAGTTGATGACGATCAAAATATTCGCGAAGTTGTATCAATGTGTCTTCACAAATTAAAAGGTTGGGATGTCTTGACTGCGGCATCAGGACAAGAAGGCTTGAATGGAATCGAGATCAACAATCCAGATGTGATCATTCTTGATGTAATGATGCCAGAAATGGATGGACTAGCTTTCTTACGACGATTGCGATCGAATTCTGGTACTAAACAAATTCCAGTTATCCTCCTCACTGCCAACCGCTATTTGCCTGCCAAGTCCTTGTTGACTGAACTAGGTGTCGTCGAGACAATTTCCAAGCCGTTTTTACCTGTTAATTTAGTTAGACAAATTGATAAAGCACTTTTGAATTAGGGATTAGGGGATAGGGATTAGGGATTAATATTCACAAGCTAAATTTTATTTGTGCTATCAGATTACCCTGTCCCCTATCCCCTTTCCCCTAAATTACGGAATCTGGAAATTGATCCAACCTTCCTCAGGTAGATGCTGACGATAACGTCCACAATCAGAGAATACCAACGCCATTTGTAAGCCTGTATCGGGTTGGAGATCCAGATCTGCCCAAGGTACGGCAATTTCTAGACACTTATCCCAGGCTACTTTCGCATTGCTCGATCGAGCTTCCCATCGATCGTAGTCCATTGCTTCATGCAACCAAGTATACTTCGTGGTTAAATCTACGAGCAAGCGATGGTGGAACCGATAATTAGTCGGTGCTTGACGAGGTAATTCTGCCAAGGGAATCGGACTATTGTGTCCAACTTCAGTTGGGTAGAACCAAACTAGATTCAACTCATTGGGAATCTCCAGTCCAGGTTTCACCCCAGCCTTAAAGTCCATTCGCAGATAGAAATTCAAGTGATCCACACCATAGAATACGCGCTGAATCGGACTAGCTTGGTGCATCGTACCACTCGCGCCGCCAATCTCCAAGCGTCCCGCTAGATTCCAATCCTGCTCGTCACCACTACCATCGATCACTGGGTGGATAAAGCTCTCTGGACGGTAAGTAGTCCGACGTTGGTGGGATTCCACTGCTTGACCCAATTCAGTCGGTACAGGTTCATTTAAAGCCTTGTACAGCGCGATCAGATGTTCGCGAAACAGTTGATCGAACATCGCATCTTGGTTCGATGAATGTCCTTCGCCAAACCACCAGAACCAATCGGAACCTTCGGCAGCATACAGAGCTTCCCAGGCGGCGGGATTAGCTGTTTCTGTTGCTTCGGGATGATTTGCCAGGACTTGTCTGGCAGCGGTGAGCAGATCCCAGGCGCGATTCTTGGCAGGATCGCCAATCCAAGTAGTCAAGCTACCATCTACCCAGGAACCTGTATGCAGATCTGCGGGTGGGAAGCTAGCTGTCGGCGGGAATTCGTCGAGGAATTCGGAGACAGTAACTAGCTTGATGCTGTCATCGTCACTAAGGGTTTGATAGAGATGTTCGAGAAAAGGCTTCCCATCGAGGTGGTAGTGCTCCCAACAGTTTTCGCCATCAAGGGCGATGGTAACTAACCACGGTTTTTCGAGATCGGTACCTGTATGCCCCTCTTTGGCAATCAGGGATTTGGAAATTGCCTGGAGATGTCCGACTAAATCCGCCGCCGCTGCTTCTGGCTGCATCCCACTATAGGTAAATCCGATCAAATCCGACAACCGATGATCGCGGAACACCATTGATAGATCGCCATCGGGTGTACTTACCTGATAGGGGCGATATAATACCTCTGGTTCCAGCACATTTCCTGCCCCGTCACGATGGAAATATTGCTTGAGCGTATTGCCCAGAATAGCCTCATCGGTACACAGCCACTTGAAACCCTGACGCGCCACATAGGGGAGCATTTCGGGACTCACAGCCTGTTCTGATGGCCATAAACCCCGTGGGACACAACCAAACCGCTCTTTGTACATATCCCAAGCCTTAGTCAGATGGCGCGGAATATCTTCTGCCCAGCTAAACTGCTGTTTGGGTAAATCCATATTCGGCACAGCTACCCGTCCTACATTGGTATCTGCCAATAGCGGTAAGATTGGGTGAGTATAGGGCGTAGTCGTCACTTCCAACTGTCCCGATTCCTGCATCTTCCGATGTTGGGGGACAATCCGCCGGAGTATTTCGCGCTGCTTGGAATAAATCCGCTGTCTATCGCTTAATGTAAAATCTCGATCCTGTTTCAACCAGCCAGCAATCTCTGGATCTTCCCAGAACAATGGATCGAACCAAGCCAGATTGTGCCATGCCAATAGATCACTATAATCTCGATCGACCCAATTCTCAAAACACCACGGTTCACCATGCTCCTGTCGCTGGTGGTATAACTCACCATAGCGTGGATGGGGATCGATTAAGGTGTGATGATTGGCATCAAAAAAGTGCCGAATAATAAATTGCTTTTGTGCTGCCTCTAGTTGATCAGTTGGCATCAAAGCCAATTCTAGGTAGGGATCGAAGGCTGTCCCCGCAATATAATCTTCTAACTGCAAAATCAACGATGGCACCAAGTTGACTGTCTGATGCAGTTTCGGATATTTTTCGAGTAACAAGATCAGATCTAGATAATCTTTCGTGCCATGCAAACGCACCCACGGTAGTCGGTACTTACCATCGCGGTACTTGTACAGAGGTTGATGCTGATGCCAGATAAAGGCGACGTGGAGAGGATGCGGCATAGAGTAATTTATGACTTCATGGAGTAAGTTAAGCGCGTACACATCGGTATCACTATCTGTGATGGCACGCTATTCCAGCAAATTATCAAATATTTTGTACTGATTCGTCTGCAATCTTAACTTACTTCTTTTGGTGGAAACACATCTAGCTCAATATTTGGACGGGGATCGCGCGGTTTGGTTACAAGTCTTAATTTAGAGGGTAGGGGATAGGAATTAAAAGGATGCAAGTGTCCACAATTTGATATTCTCATTTATCCCCTAATCCCTATCCCCTATTCCCTAATTTACCCGTTTAAACGAAATTGGAATTAATTTCTGCCCATTTGGTAACGGAACTTTTAAAATCAGCCGATCCTGACCAACGCATTTGTATGATGAATTGGCTGGGGCTAAATCCTTGTCGCCAAAAAGTGTGAACAATCTATCACCACTGAGTTTTAGACCTTCTCCCAAATGAAGTCTAGTATTCAATCTGCGATAGTCTTGAGCACTAAATATCAAGCTACCATCCTGATTTGACTGAAATCTGGCATAGCTAGTCCCAGCTAAATTCACACCGATTTTGTCGATTTTAGTACCAGTTACTGTCGATTTTAAAGTGTATTTTTGTTGTAGATCGATCGCTTCAAAGGTGGCATTACCATCTTTAGTCAAGGTAACTTTGGCATAGCCCAACATCTGCGGATTACTAATTTGAGCTTGAGTGAAAGTTTGGATCCTCGGCAACCAATATTCATTGAGATCTATAACTTGCCAAGTGCCCACATAGCAATATGGATATCCGCTCGGTGCAAGGACTACAGTTGAGATTGGCGCAGCAATCGCCTCTTTCTGCATGGATGGAGGTGGCGGAACTAGATCTCTTTGGGGGGCTGGAGGTATAAAAGTGGGTGTATTTAGAGGTTTTTTTGGTTTGGGGATCGTGACTGGATTACTGGCGGTTTTTCGCAGTTTTAGCGGAGATTTACCTTTGCGACTGGGTTTGGCAGTGACAGTCAAATCATATTGCTGACCCAGACGAATATTGCTGGTGGTCAAGCATAGCTGGTTGGTATCAGTAGTGGCAGAAAAACTGAATCTAGAGCCAACCAAAGCAACTTCTCCCGATGGAGACTTTTTCCCGACCGCATTGTGAAAAAATTTTAAGGATTTTTTGCTGTCATAAACAGCAAATTTGATAATACCAACCCCACTAGTTTTAACATTCAGGGTCATGCGCGTATCAGGTTTAGCTAATAACTTGTAACAGACTTCACCCCGCGGATTGGTGGGCGATGGTGTCAATGATCCTGTGTACTCTTGTCCCAATTTGAGGGGTAAGAGAGCTACATCTCTAGCGAATCCAGCTAGCGGCATAGTCAGTATAAGTAGCGGCAAAATCCACAGAATTGGTAGCTGAGACATATTGGTAGATTAATATTGCCATCGGTGATACCCATTGCAAGCACCATCACCGAGGTCAAAATAGTATAAATAGCGGCTCCCATGAGCACAAATTAAGATGGAGATCTCCGTCTCGATTGTTTAGATCCAGACGGTATCTTTGCCCTTAATCGTTGGCGATAGCCTACCGTTAGGTAATCGCTATAAATACATCTTTCCCAATTAGAATCCAAATTAACCACTCGGATCGGAAAAAGTCTCTATTCGCCTGCTTCGTCTGCATCAGGCTGAGGATACACAAAGCTAGTCGATCTCCCAGTTAGTACGGATTTGCCTAGTGAAAGTGCTTTCTTAGCTTGGATCGCGGCTTTGTTGACCCAAGTTGCACGGCGTTTGTCACGCTTTGATTTGGACGTTTTCTTCTTAGGAACTGCCATAAGAGTATATATATAATAGGCACAGCCTTTCTAGTGTAGCAGAGTTAGGTGATTTTCTGATCTGCACTTTTCCGCTCAGTCAAACGGCTCAAAATCGCCGCACCCACTGCCAGATCCCAAAGTCGGCTGGCTAAAATGAACAAACAAGTATGAATTGTTACCTCAAAATCGTAATTACTACGAAGCCGTAGTCAAGCTTGTACTAAAAAACTCTACAATAGCTAAATCTGGGCTGGTACGATGCTATGACAGACACAAATTATACATCCGTTGGCGTTGGCAATCCCTTGGCATCAGGCATCACCGATCCGCTGGGTAATAGATCTCTCAATCCGATGATAAAAGAATCAGAAATAATTAGATATTTTGTCCAAGGCCAAAAACAGGCTATTTCCAGTGGCAATTTAAAGCTGGAATATACAGAAACATCGATCCGCTTGAGCAATAATAATGCCCAATTGGTCGGGATCAGTAAGCAGGTAAACAAGTGGCAACGAAAAGTTCTGGTGAGTAATAAATTTGCCGATAAGCAGATCATTACTCAAGCACTAATAGCTGCTGGATTTATTGCCAGACAAAAATCATCTCACCCAGAATTTGCTGAGTATCATTATTATCAAGTCCCCGATGGATATCACCTCCACTATACTGAGGTCATGCAACTATGGCGGACTTGGTGGCACAATAAACGTTACCAACTTAATGTTGCTAGCGCACCAGTTGACATACTAATTTTTACTAAAGGTAATTGGTATCCAGTTAAAGATTTGCAACCCAAACAAGGTAGTTTTATTCTACTGACAGCTAGAGGTGAAATCTCGATCAAAGCACCAGAATATATCGTCTGGATTGATTCAGATGAACAGATATTACCGATCGGTTCGGAACAAGATACGATTCATGAAACAGATGACTACAATAATCGCGATCAATCTTTAGCAACTCCAACCGATTTAAGCTATGGCAGTACCTCTACCCACAAAGATACGATCGATTGGGTGTCAGAACCAGAAGAATATATCGATCTAGAAGCCTATCTCAGCACCTTTAATACCGAAGATACCGAGGATGTCGATCGAATTGAAGAAATTTATAATATTGGTACATTATTAAGTAGTAATAATATCCTCGATAGTGTTCCTCCACCTGCACCAAAGCCAACTAAAATTCACACACAACTACCAGTAAAATCTAACTCAGATCGGACTCCTCCACGACCTGTTGCACCAGTCGTAAGCTCTAAACTACCAGCTTCAAAGCCAATCACAACTGAGCCAATACTCTCTGGATCCCAACGCCAAGCAGCACTTAAAATTAAAGCGATGAATGTCCTCACCACCTATCTTCAAGAGGGCGATCCGATCATTCGTACTGAAGTATTAAAAAATGCTCAAGGTGAAGAAATAAACCGTAAAGTAACCAAAATTCAGCGTGGTTGTCCCAACTGGGCGATCGATCAAATCAAGCAAATAAGTTAACTAGTCCTCGATCGATTATTTGACCGTTACTATCGATTCCGGTTAGTAGAATTTGGTCTTGATATACTTCGACAATCCCAAAACTGTGAACACTTGCGGCGAATGCTGTCCAGCTTTGTGGTTGAACTGGATATAAATTTGCTCCACCACCACCGCAGACTAGATAAGTAGTGCCGTCAATTGGTTTCGATCGTTGATAATTATGATCGTGACCATTAATCCATAACGGAACCTTGTGTTTTTTCAAGATGGGGGCGACATCGGCTTTCATCGCGGCATCGATTTTATATACACCAGCAGAATAGATATTATGGTGCCCATAAACAATCTTCCACCTAGCTTTACTCGCTGCTAGTGATCGATCAAGCCACTCTAATTGTGCCACTGTATCTGGAGATTTTTCCCTGACCAGAGAAGTAGTTTCTAGGACAAAAAATTGCACATCTCCATGTGTGTGCGTGTAGTAAGATTTACCCTGCATATTAAATGGGGGATAATCAACTTGATCTTTACCATCACTAGTTCGCACGTCATGATTGCCTAATGCTGCGTAAAACTTTACCCCTTGACTGAGCAACTTCTGATAGGGGATCTCAAAAGTTTCTTGGATCTTGCTGATCTCGCCCTTATTATAGATATTATCCCCGACCATCAGGACTGCATTAAACGGATTTTTTTGATGGTAACGAGTCATGGCATCAGCAACAGCATATTGCTTAGTCTCGTATCGACCGACCTTGATATCTTTACCTACACCTGTATCTGCAATAACAGCAAATCGGTGCAATAACTTCGTGGTGGGAATCGCCACTGTGGGTACTTTCTCACTAACGACAGTGTTTACACTGTCGATGCTAGGATTAGATCGGTCGGCTAGCAATTTACCTGCTCCAGCTAGCCCAAAGCCAGTTAAACCAGCTCCAATCAAAAATTGACGACGGTTGGTACTCATAAATTTTGGTTATTTGTAATGGGCTGACTTAACTAAAGATGATAAATTAGAAAGGAGTGAAACTATTCCTACCGCAATGGCACCCCGATCGAGGACAGGTAAACTAATCCAAGGATTATTCGGACGGTTTGGCAAAAAGCAGCTAGATCAGCCTGAAGTCTTTACGCCAAATTCTAGCTATAACAGGACTCGATCTCAGACTGAAATTGACGATCGAGAGTTTCCAAGTGCGAATAGATTTGATGATGATGAGGAAACCAATTGGGATGATGCCGAAGCATTGGCCGATCAAAATAATTCCATTGTTTATGCTCAACCGATTGTACCAGTAGTCGTGCCACTACCGATTAACACAACTCCAGATCTAGAAGAGTGGGATGAGGCTCTACCCGCAGCGACGGTTAAAAATAGCAATATGCAGGAAGTGCGTCGCAGCAAAACCTCTGTGACTACTCCCCAAAATGAAGATATCTGGGATGAAAATCTTCCCAATCGCAGTTTTTCAACTAGCAGTAGTAATCAACCTATTCCAGCTAAACCTAGTCAGATCGTTGGCATGGCCTCTCTGTTGGCGAAGCCTTTGCCTCAGCAAAAAGAGAATCAAGCTATCGGCTTTTGGACAGCTACATTACAGCAATTTCGTCGGATACTCCCTAGACCAATTCGTCAGCTCTCTGATGGGATTTTGACTGCACTGGTGGTGCTGTTGGTAACGGTGAGTATCTGGATTATTGATGGTTTATTCGTGCCTGGAGTCGATTCCTCGGTAGCAAGTCCACCCACTGCGATTATATCCAGTCCGATAGAGGTGGTAACTGAATTGCAGGGTAGTCCTGAACAGGTATTTATCGAAGCAATTCAAGGTCAATTAAGGGATATTACTAGCCAATACTCAGATGATCTGATCCAAACCCTGAGCGTCGATATCAATCGCAATTTATTAATTGTGCAACTTAATCCCAGTTGGTATCTGATCGGTAATGACAGACAGGATCGAGTCACTGATCAAATATGGTTGCAAGCTCAGGCAAACAAATTTAGTAAGCTAGAAATTAAAGATACTCAGGGTGTATTAATCGCCCGTAGTCCCGTGGTCGGTAATCATCCAATTATTTTACAACGAAGACAGGTTAATTAAGCTTTGGGCTTTGGGTCAAGACAGTTTAATTTATCCCAACTCTAAAGAAAATAGCTAATTTTGTTATAAAAGTGTTTTAGCTAACAACAAGTATTAGATAATAAAAACTAGACGCTGTTTGAGAAAAGGGTTGGTATTTATGCTACTTACCGCATTATTGAAATCCATTTATAACAGCAAAAAACGCTGGTTTACTATTGGATCGATCGCAATTTTGGCAATCATTGTTGGTGATCAGACTACGGCTCTAGCAGATATTCCCAACAGACTGAGCAAAACTCCACCGACTGACGGAGTATACCTATATGGTGAATCCGATCGACCTGAAGTGATCGGTAAAGAGTATATTATTTTTGAGCGGATCGGCAACAAAACCATCGGGGCTTTTTATCTACCTCGATCGGAGTTTAATTGCTTTAAAGGACAGTTTCAAGGATCGCGATTAAATGTGACCTTAACCGATGCCTTCGATCGACAAAAATACAAGTTCAGCCTAAACTTAAATGCCAGAGGGTTGACAGCTAGCAAATTACCCACAATGGGCGAACCCGCCTATCAACCACTTGGTAAAATTAGCGATAACGATCGTCGCATTTTGAATGCTTGTAAACTCCAACTGCCAAATTAGTGATTTGGAAGGATGAATCTAGTCGATATCGATCGATTTTGGCTTGTGTTTATCATTAGATTCGTTGGGATTGCTAGTAGCGGTAAATCCAGCTTGCTTCTCCAACCATGTTTTGACAGGATCATCAGTCAGATTTAGTCGGAGTGCCCCAGAAATAAAACCACTACAAAAAGCGACTGGTTCTTTTGCTAGTTCTTTGAGAATGGGTGTCAGTTCATTTAAAAGCATAAAAGTTGTAAGGCTAATTTTATATTAATTTTAGCTGTTCTCAACGGTGGATGGTAGATGGTGAATGGTGAATCGTACTTAGGCTTGCTCCCAGTCTCCCAGTCTCCTCATCAAGGCTTCACCTTAGCCTTCGGCTTCACTGGCGGAGGATTATCCTGCGCTGCATTAGCAGCCGCTGCTGCTTTATCGATATTGCCAGCGCGAACCCAACCTTGGCGATTATCTGTCTCGGATTGAATGAATACCCATTGCTTATCATCGCTGGTTTTGACAATGGCAACCTTGGCATTAAAGGCAACTCCACCAACTTTTTCAGCACCAGGCACAGGATCTTTCTTGAGTGATAGTCCATCTTTCCAGACGACTTTTGCATCGTAGGATTCAGGTGGTAACTTTTCAGGTGCATTGGGATTTAAGGGATCTTTAGCCGCTGGTGCCGGGCTGGGGCTAGCCGCTGTTGGCGTTTTTTGTTTTGATTTTGATTTTGGTTTAGCAGCGATTGGTTTTGATCCACCACGTTCTTCTGCAAATATCGGCTTGGGTGGGTGAGTACTCATCTGTGTGATGAAGAAATAGTAACCGACTCCACCGAGAGTAGCCACCAATCCGACTAATCCAGTCAAGATCCCGATCAGTAATTGTACAGATTTTAGTGCGCCGTTCATTGGTTAGGGG
>CASBPY010000061.1 GCA_949127675.1 Synechococcales cyanobacterium PMM_0072 | reverse complement strand
CCAGTACAGAGCGTCCACTCTCCGATGACCAATGGGCAGAAATCGGCGACCGCCACCTCGCGACGATTATTGCCTATTCTAAAATCCAAACTGAGATCGCTCACGGTCGTCAGCTCAAAGATGATGTGTCGGAAGACCTAGTTAGACGGGGGATAGAAGAAGCTCTAGCAGAAGATTTACCCGCTCACAGTTACTTCATTGCCAAGCATGAAGATAAAGACCACCAACACATTCATATCGTCGCATCGAGAATTAATCTCCTTTCGACCAAACCGATTCGGACTTGGCACGACTACCAACATTCAGAATTATCGGTGCGCCGAATCGAAGAGAAATACGCTCTCACCAGAGTTCTCTGTAGCTGGGAAAGTAAACATAAAGCGATGACTAACAATCAGGTGGCAAAATTACACTTGGGTTTACCAGGTGAAGAAATCATCCGCCGTGCGATTGATGAAGTTGTTACTCAGCAGCCGATTACCATCCCCGAACTCCAAGCTCAACTGTGGATTAAACACCAAGTCCGTGCCGAAGTTAGTTATTACAGTCATGGGGGAGTCAGAGGGATTAAATATGGGATTGATGTCGGTGAAACCAATCCAGATGGCAGTTCTAAATTAGTGTGGAAGCAGGGGAATAATCTCAATAAATACAAGTATTCGTTTAATAAGTTGCAGACTGAGTTGGGTGTGAGTTATGAGCCAGGACGGGACGATGGGCTGATTAAAATCTATAATCAGCCCAGTCAAATTGTGTCAGTGGTGCCAGCTAATCCAGTTGAGATCGTTAGTGGTTCTGTACCCACTACTAGTAGCCAGAGAGAGAGTGATAACTTGAGGATGCTAGCAACATTACCCATAATCGCCCCAGTTTTAACTCCAGTTTTACAGCCACCTACTCCCACTTTGTCCATCGAGCGCAAAGTACCATCGCCCCAAAATTGGCAGAAGTTGTATCACCAATATTCGCAAGGACTGGAGCAGTTATTACCAACCGACCGCGATAAGGAGATTGCTGCGATGGCATTCACATGGGGATATCAACTAGACCAAGTGGGTGAATTAATTGCTACTAGTCCGGTGGGGTGGACTGGTGCGGAAGTGGAGTTAATTGTTGAATTAGGACGGAATCAATTTTTAGAACGGCAGGAGCGGGAACGGGAAAAATCAGCGATTGAAGCGGCTGAATCTGCGAAGGAAATTTCGGCTGAACGGGCGATTGTGAATGTCGTTGTTACATCTACCAAGTCCGAGCGAAACTATGGGGGAATGTCACCCTAGCTGAAGTTGGGCTTGAAGAGAACCCTTCCAGGCATCCTCGCCGTGCTGTCGAAGGTGGTTGGCACGTTGGAGCTGATATGGCGAGGATTACCCTCCATGGTTTATGTGTGCGAACCCAAATCTTTACGCCTAATCACCGTATTGCTCGTCAGGTTTGTTTGAGTGCAAGCGCAAAGCGTTTCTCAATTGTTTAACTAGGAATGGGTAATCTTCGTCTCGATCTTAAACCGACCGTCAGGACTAACATTCAAGGAATATTGATCGTTCAAACCCCGCCTTTTCAGTGCGTTCCTCACAGCAGTAGCGGCGCGTTCGACTTGTTTTGCTCTCTGACCTTGAGAAATGGTGTCTTTATGGACGCGATAATAATAGAGCGGTTGTGGATGGTGATAAATATCCGTAACTTCAGATATTTTTAAGCAAATGTCGTAGTCCTGTGCTTGGGGAAAGTCTAAATCGATTCCGCCTACCCGATCGTAGATCTCCCTTCGTGTCAGTCGGAAGTGAAAGGTCATAAAGTCAATTAATAACCGCTCTGGGGAATAGGGTATCTGACATCTGGCCCCCAGTCCCAGAGTCTTACCCTGCTCGTCTACGATCCAATGGTCGGTGTAAACCATCCCGATGTGGGGCTGGGCATCGAGGATATTTACGGTGGCAGCTAGGGCATCTGGGGCAAGGAGATCGTCGCTGTCGATCCAAGCCAGATAAGGACGGTTTGTAACTTGAATGGCGGCACGGAGGGCGTTTGCTCTTCCGATGTGTTGGGTGGGGATGAAGCAGATGCGAGGGTCTAGTTGGGCATATTCACGGGCAATTTCTGGAGATGTGTCAGTGGAGCCATCGTCCCAGATGGTCAGGTGCCAATGGGGATAGGTTTGGGTGAGGATGCTGTCGAGGGCTTGAGAGAGGTAGTTCTCGCGGTTGTAGACGGTCATCACGAGGGAGACGATGTTGGGCATCTGAGCTATGGCGGTGGAGATAGCTTTATGATGCCCAGATGGAATAAAAACGTTTAATTCTGACTTATTAGCTGTTTTTTTCCTACTGCTCGAACTGCTTACTGCCTGCGACAGTCAATCGATAAATTTAACTCATGGATCAGCAGATTCTAGAGAATTTCATCCTTGATATCGAGTGTTATTTTTGCCCGAACGAGCCAATAGTTTTCAGCCAATTTAATATCGTAATAAATAGTAAAGTTTCTCCAAGGATTTCTGTCTTTCAACAATTTTGCTCTGCACGATTTTAATCCGTGGGCATTGCCCACCCTACTGGCGTGACCAGACTCAATCGTCTTGGTTACAACCCCAGCACCATCCTTAAACAACACACTAGCTAACCGATTCCGGTAATCCCACACATATTCAGTCACCTTACCTGTAGCTATCTCAGTCCGCTGTGTCCGATTTCCCTCGCCATCATATTGATAGCTATAAGTCCCATCACTCAACAACTGATTATTAGCCCCAGTTACTGTCCCACCACTGGTTCTGTTCCCATTGGCATCGTATGAATACGCTTCAAGAGTCTGACTACTATGACTCGCACCAGTCAATTGATTGGTTGCATCATAACTATAATTACTCGTCCCATCACTACTAGAAACAGTCTGTGCTAATTTATCGGCATTGTCATAACTATAGTCATAACTAGCTACAGTACTCCCACCCTTCACATGAGCGAGTTTAATCAATCGTTGATTGTTGTCATAGGTATAGTTAGTATCAACAATAGGGGAGAATTGAGAATTGAGAATTGAGAATTGAGAATTGGTAGATCGACTGAGGTTAGTCAGTTGATTGACGGCGTTATAAGCCATGTCTACTCGTTTAGTCTGGACTCCAGTGCCCGCTTGGGTCAATTTGGTGACACGATTTAATATGTCATAGGTATAACCTGTGGTTGCGGCATTTGTCCCATCGATCCTGTCGTTGACAGCGATATGATCGGCGACTCGTCTTTACTCCAAGTTCAATATAACAATTGCTTTACCGTCTTAGTCTGACTATAGATCGTTCTTTCTGGGCTATTATCGGCAGGTTTAAACCAGATCTGAAACTCAGATTCAACCCGCTCTGGATTTCCAAAGCGCGCCCATAGTTTCACTCCCAGACAAAAATTAAACTTTTGCATTGGATTAGTAGACCATCCAACATATTCACTTCCTGTAAAATCTGTACGGTATATTCGATTGCGATTTTTTTCGATTACTCTTAGTGTAATCAGTCCTTTTTCTCCTTCATTGATATAACCTGAAACCTTATAGACTCCTGACTCAAACTCACCTTCATTCTGAATTGAAATAATTGGACGATCGGACAGCACGACCGAGCCAACAGGCAACAATGATTCGTCAACTTGATTTGCGGTTGAAGGAATGTTTGCCAGCTTGTCTAATTGCTCTTTAGTAGCATTCAAGAATTTAGTCGTATTGACGCGAGGAGGATCTTTAGATTGTTCAGTGGCAATCACAATCAGTTTTTTATTTTTACTTTCTATTATCAATTTCGAGCCAAATGAATTTTTCAAGCCTGATGAATCAAAAACTTTTTCTAATGACAATTCAACTCGATTATTATCATTGGCTTTTAACACTTTCACAGGAAAATGCCACGGACCATTTTCAGCATTGACAGCCGAACCGAAAAGCGATATTTCTGGATAAGAAATTATCCCTGTAAACTTTGAATCGGAAGAAGGTTTGTATTCAAGATCGCAGGTTTTACTGTCACTTCTCCTGGCAGCAACAATCGCTCCAGATGATGGTAGTACATGCCATTCAGAACTCTTGGTCAAGTAATCAAGGAGAATATCTTTCCGGTCTTCAGAAAAGATATCCAAATTCAGTTTAGGAATATTGTATTGAAGAGCGACTATATCTTTAGGATCTTTAGGAATAGGATATCTAT